>JAJDDH010000240.1 GCA_029260415.1 Phycisphaerales bacterium
CGCTGCAGGCGCCCGCGACGGCCCAGAACGACCGCCCCATCCCTGACCCATTCGAGGCCGCGGACGAACGCCCGCACGCGACGGCCCAGCTCATCGCCAACCGAACCGCCGCGGCGCCCGGGAGCGAGTTCCTCCTGGCTGTCACCTTCGACATCGAAGAAGGCTGGCACCTGTACTGGAAGGGCAAGAACGACACGGGCTTCCCGATCAGCATCGAGCTGAACCTGCCCGAGGGCTTCGCCGCCGGCGAGACCCGCTGGCCCGCGCCGGTGCGCCACATCTCCCCCGGAGACATCCTCGACCACGTCTACGAGCGTGAGGTCACGCTCGTGATCCCCATCAGCGTGTCCGACTCGGTCGAGGTGGGCACACACGCGCGCTTCTCGGCCCACGCCGACTGGCTCGTCTGCGCCGAGGCCTGCGTGCCCGAGAGCGACGACCTGACGCTGGAACTGCCCATCGTCAGCGCCGACGACGCGAGCCCGCAGCTCAGCAAGCACGCGCGGTTGATCAAGCTCGCCCACGCGCGGATCCCGCAGCCGCTCACCAGCGAGACCAAGGGCGTCAGCGCCACCCTGGACGACGGGGCCCTTGTCGTCCGGGCCGAACCGGGCAAGGAAGTCCGCTTCTACCCGTACGAGGACTGCCCGAACCTCGCAGACCCGATCGGGGGCGCGACCGCCCAGGGCGGCTCGCTCCGCGTCGAGTTCGCGGACGACCCCGACCAAACCACGATCCACGGCGTGATCGAGGTTCTTTTCATGAACCGCCGCCTGCCCGGGCTGTATGACGTAACAATCCCCCGTCCGTAGCCCGTGTGAGGGTCGCCCCCCCCGAGGGGCATGCATCATTCGGACCAATCCGCCATTCACCCTTTGGGGCGACCGCCCCGCCAAGGAGACCCGACCCATGATCAGGACCCTGAAATCCAAGCGTGCCCTCGGGCTGTTCACGGCGATTGCCGCCAGCGCCGCCATGATCGGCTTCACCGCCTCCGCCCCCGAGGCCAAGGCCAAGATCGGCCAGCCCGCCCCCGGGTTCACGCTCGTTGACGTCGAGGGCGTGGAGCACACCCTGAGCGACTACACCGAGCAGGGCCAGACCGTCGTCCTCGAGTGGTTCAACCCGGACTGCCCCTTCGTCAAGAAGTACTACCGAGACGACACGGGCACGATGAACACGCTCGCCAGCGAGTACAAGGACCGCGGCGTCACCTGGCTGCGCATCAACTCCGCCCGCGAGGGTCACAACACCACGGGCGAGGCGCGCACCAACAAGGCCATCGAGCAGTACAACCTCGAGACCCCCGTCCTGTTCGATTACTCGGGCGATGTCGGTCACGCCTACGGCGCCAAGCGCACCCCCGAGATGTACGTCATCGACAGCCAGGGCGTCCTCCGCTACCACGGCTCCATGTGCTCGGACAAGGGCGCGATGGCCATCGGCGACGAGCTCTACGTCCGCTCGGCCCTCGATTCCGTCCTCGCCGGCGAGACCGTTGAAACGTCCAAGACCAAGGCCTTCGGCTGCAGCATCAAGTACTGACGCCCGGACCGCCCGCTCTGAACGCTCCTCTGAAGGCCTCGGGCGCTCTGCCCGGGGCCTTTTTCGTTTCTCTCTTCCGTGTGTGCAACGACGCTCCGTGCTCGCCCGATACACCCGGTCAACGGGTCCGCGCCGGGCCCCGTAGGATCACGCATGTTCGGACTCCCCGGAATCCTCGGAACGCTCGCCGACCTCGGTGTCGTTGTCATCGGCTTCGGCCTGATTATTTTCGTCCACGAGCTGGGCCACTTCATGGCCGCCAAGTGGGCCAGGATCCGCGTGCTCGCCTTCGCCATCGGCTTCGGGCCAGCCGCCCTGAGCTACCGCAAGGGCATGGGCCTGCGTCGCGGGTCGAGCGAGCATGAGTACATCGACGCACTCAACGCCGACGCCCAGAGTGCGACGACCCTTGAGGGCGCCCCTGCGAGCGCCGCCGCGATCAGCCCCACCGAATACCGCCTGAACTGGCTGCCCCTGGGGGGGTACGTCAAGATGCTTGGCCAGGACGACATGGACCCGGGCGCCGTGAGCAGTTCGCCCGACAGCTACCAGAACGCCCCGGTCTGGAAGCGGATGGTCGTGATCAGCGCGGGCGTGGTGATGAACCTGATCACCGCGGCGCTCGTGTTCATCACGGTCTTTATGGTCGGTCTGCGGGTCGAGCCCGCCGTGATCGGCGCGGTCTCACCCACGTCGCCCTCCGCCACCGCCGTCGCGACCAACGCCGACGCGCTGGGCGTCTCTGCGCCCGGCCTGCAGACGGGCGACGTCGCGATCAGCATCAACGACACCACGCCCGAGACCTACAACGACCTCATCGTCGCGACCGCGATGGGCGGGCCAGGCCAGCCCGTCCGCCTGAGCGTCGCCCGCCCGGGCGTGGGCGGCGCCCTGGACTTTGAGATCATGCCCGAGCGCAGCGACGTCACGGGCCTGCTGGACCTGGGCATCGGCCCGAGCATCAGCACCAAACTCCTGGACATCAGCAGCCCGTCGCAGCGCGAAGCGTGGGACCGGGTCAGCGCCATCTACGGCCTGTCCGGTGTCGAGCCTGGCATGACCCTCATCTCGGTCAACGCCGTCAAGGCCTCGTCCCCGCTCGCCCTGGGCGCCGCCGCCAGGGCATCGCGCGGCGGTGAGGTCCGCGCCCTCTTCCGCAACATCGAAACCGGGCAGGAGATGCCCGTCACCATCACCCCCGAGCCCGAGCTCAACACCGACCGGGTCCTGCTCAACGCCTCCCAGACCCCGCTGGACCACCTCCTCGGGCTCACGCCCGTCATGAACGTCGAGCCCGATCAGCTCGACGACCCGAAGCAGGGCCTGCTGCGGGGCGACGTCTTCGCCCGCATCGGCGCCGTCGAGTTCCCCAGCATCGTCGAGGGCATCCGCGAGATCCGCGCCCACACGGGCAAGCCCCTGAGCGTGGACGTCTTCCGCGGGACTGGCCCCGTGCTCGGTCGCGAACGCGTGACCCTCAACGTCGAAGTCGATCGCGACGGGCGCATCGGGTTCATCCCGGGCGATACACGCGCCGACGACGCCCTGCTGGCGCTCCCGCCAGAGTCGGTTGTTGACGCGTTGGGCGGGTCACGCACGCTCGCGGCCGCCCCGATCATCCAGAGCCCGGGCCAACGCGTCATCGCGGTCAACGGCGTCCCGACTCCCACCCTCATCGACGTCCGCGATGCGCTCCGCGCCGCGACCGCCCCGGGCGCCGACAACGCCACCGTCACGCTCGCCCTCGAGAGCCCGACCCCGCAGCGCCCGGTCCGGGAGATCGACTGGGCGCTCGACGCGGACGCCATCGCCCGCCTGCATGAGCTGAGATGGACGTCGGGCGTGCCGCTGGCAATCTTCGAGCCCGAGCAGGTGCTGCTCCAGGCCGAGGGCCCGATCGACGCGGTGGGAAAGGGCTACCGCCAGACCAAGCGCGTCATGATCTCGACCTATCTGACGTTCGCGCGCCTGGCCCAGGGCACGGTCAAGGTCGAGCACCTCAAGGGGCCCGTGGGCATCGCCCACCTGGGCACGATGATCGCCGACCGCGGGTTCATCTGGGTCATGTTCTTCCTCGGGCTCATCAGCGTGAACCTGGCGGTGATCAACTTCCTGCCCCTGCCCATCGTGGACGGCGGGCAGTTCCTCATGCTCTGCTACGAGGGCCTGCGGGGTCGCCCGGTCCCGATCCCGGTGCAGAACGCCGTGACCATGGCAGGCCTCGTGCTCATCGGGTCGATGTTCCTCTTCGTCACGTTTAACGACGTCAAGGCGCTGCTGGGCGTGTAGCGGGCCCACCCGCTACCCTCCGCCCGTGCGGCTTGACGCGTCATCCATGCTCGGTCTGGTCCAGCTGCTCGCCATCGGACTGCTCGTGTACCTGAGCGCGCTGATCTGGTACACGATGCGCCGCCTCTCCCGTCCGCCGCGCCGGACGTACTCCAACGCGATCGCGCGGGGCAGGCCGGGCGATCCGGGCGAGGCCTTGGGCGGACGCGCGTTCGAGAGCTGGACCCTCAAGAGCCGCGGGCTCGACCTGCCCGTCTGGGACGTCAAGGGCGACGACCCTGACGGACCAGTCGTCATCATGCTCCACGGCTGGGGCGACGGACGCGTCGGCGCCCTCACACGCCTCCCCTCGATCGTCCCCCTCTGCTCGCGCATCCTCATGCCCGACCTGCCCGGCAACGGCGAAGCCCCCGGCATCTGCTCGCTTGGCACGCGCGAGTCGAAGGACCTGCACGCGCTCATCGAGCGTGTGGTTGAGAACGGGCGGATGCTCATCGTCTACGGCTGGTCGATGGGCGCGGGCGTCGCGATCCAGGCGGGCGCCCAGGGCCAGCCCATCGACGCGATCATCGCCGAGGCGCCCTACCGCCTCGCCAAGACACCCGCCCGCAACGTGCTCCGCAACGCCAACCTCCCCCACACCGCCAACCTCGGGCCGGCCCTCGCGCTGCTGGGCGTTCGCTTCGGCGTCGGCCCGCGCTGGCAGGGCTTCGACCGCGCCGCGCTGGCGGGCACGCTCACCCTCCCCCTGCTCGTCATCCACGGCAGCGACGACGAGGTCTGCCCGGTCGTAGACGCCCGCGAGATCGCCGCCCGGACCCCCGACGCGACGCTCTGCGAGATCGAGCACGGGCGGCACAACGACCTGTGGACCAACGACGCCCACCTCGAGCGGGCATCGGCCGCGATCCGCGCCTTCATCGCCCCCTAGGATTGCCCATGCTGGCGTCCCCCACCGTTGACCGTGTGATGGCCGAGGCTCGGGCCAAGAGCTTCACGACGCGCTCGATCAAGACGCAGAGCAAGTTCGCCGCGCTCAGGCTGGCCCTGTCGATGGTGGACCTGACCACGCTCGAGGGCGCCGACTCGCCCGAGAAAGTCCGCTCGCTGTGCCGCAAGGCGGTGCGCCCGTTCGAGCGCGACGAAGAGCTCCTGGGCGAGCGACTGCCCTGTGTCGCGGCGGTCTGCGTCTACCCCAGCCTCGTCCCCGTTGCCAAGGAGCTTCTCGACGGCTCTGGCGTCAACATCGCCAGTGTCGCCACGGGCTTCCCCAGCGGGCAGTACCCGCTGGACGTGCGTCTCCGCGACGTCGAGGCCGCGGTCCGCGACGGCGCCGACGAGATCGACATGGTTATCAACCGCGGCGCCTTCCTCTCCGGGCGCTACGGCGAGGTCGCGGAAGAGATCTCCGCCATCAAACAAGCCTGCGGCAGCGCCCACCTCAAGGTCATCCTCGAGACGGGCGAGCTGGAGACCTACGACAACGTCCGGCGCGCCAGCGACATCGCCATCGAGCGCATCGGCGCGGGCGACTTCATCAAGACCAGCACGGGCAAGGTTGCCCCCGCCGCGACCATGCCCGTCACGCTCGTCATGCTCGAGGCCATCCGCGACGCCTACGCGGGCTCAGGCCCCTGGCGCGGGTACGAACCCAAAATGATCGGCATGAAGCCCGCCGGCGGCATCCGCACCGGCAAGCAGGCCTGGCACTACCTGTGCATGGTCAAGGAAACCCTGGGCGACGCCTGGCTCACGCCCACCTGGTTCCGCTTCGGCGCGTCGAGCCTGCTAAACGACCTCTTGCGCTCGATGGTCAAGCTCAGGACCGGGAACTACCCGGCGCAGTACGAGTTCAGCGAGGCGTAGGCCCCCGATTGACGCTCACGCCGCCGACTGAAGCCGGTGCATGGCCGCGTCGTACCGCTCACGCTTGATCGGGTCGCCCAGCACCTCGTAGATGCGGGCGACGTACGCGAACCGCTCCGCGGCGTCGTCGTCACGGCAGATGTCCGGGTGCAGGCTCTTGGCCAGCTTCCGGTACGCGCTGTGGATCTCCGCCTGGCACGCGTCGGGCGTCAGGCCCAGCTCCGCGTAGAAGCACGGCGGGACCTTCTTCGTGGTCGAGGCCTGCTTCTCGGGCGTCCGGGTGTGCACCTCGGGCATCGCCGCGATGTTGTTCGCGTTGGGGATGTACCCGTACACCGCCCAGTGCTCCAGCACGCGACCGACCGCGGGCTGCACGTCGGTGAACCGGAGCCCGAGCTCATGCTCGCGGCTGAGCACGCTCGTCCGCTTGATCCAGACCACGCGGGCCGTGAGGCGGACGCACTGGCTCGACGAGCGGATCTCAACGCGGTACGAAGCGCCCAGCTTGTGCTCGGGCTTGGCGTGGACCTTGATCCGCATGCCGCTGCCCGAGAGATCGATGAGCGAGCCGCCCATTGCCGCGAGGGTGCGGGCGGGGAGGCGCTCGAGGGTCCGACGCTGGGTCTGTCCGCTTCTGAGAATGGTTGAGATCATGCCCCAAGTGTGCCGCGCATTGGCATGCCAGCATCCGAATGGACGCCCACGGCTCTCAAGCGGCGCCCAACCCCCCCGATCAACTCCGCGATCCGGCACAGATCCCGCCCCTGTGCGTGTTCTCGGGCCCTGCCCGGGGCGGGGCCTCCGAAAGCCGTAGAATGGGGCATGACCACGGCCACCCGAGGCGAGCCCGCCCCAATCCCGACCCCACGCCCCCAGGCGGTCCTCACGCCCCTGAACACTGGCTCCGAGGCCCTCTGGGCCTACGACCCCGCCCCCGAACGCATCCGCCCCGAGATCAGCCCCTCCTACGGCCTGTTCATCGGCGGCACATTCACCCCCAGCGCCTCGGGCGCGACCATGCCCACACTCAACCCCGCGACCGACGAGACCATCTGCCAGGTCGCCCGGGGCGAGCAGGCGGACGTGGACCGGGCCGTGCAGGCCGCGCGCGACGCCCTGCCCGCCTGGAGCGCCCTGCCCGGCAAAGAGCGCGGCAAGTACCTCTTCCGCATCGCCCGGCGCATCCAGGAACGCGCCCGCGAGCTGGCGGTCCTCGAGACCATCGACGGCGGCAAGCCCATCCGCGAGAGCCGCGACATCGACATCCCCCTCGCCGCGGCGCACTTCTTCTACCACGCGGGCTGGTGCGACAAGCTCCGCTACGCCTTCGCAGGGCGCGAGCCCACGCCCGTGGGCGTGTGCGGGCAGATCATCCCCTGGAACTTCCCGCTGCTGATGGCCGCGTGGAAGCTCGCCCCCGCGCTCGCGTGCGGGAACACCGCCGTGCTCAAGCCCGCCGAGACCACCCCGCTGACGGCGCTGCGCCTTGCTGAGATCTGCAAGGAGGTCGGCCTGCCTGACGGCGTCGTGAACATCATCACCGGCGCGGGCGAGACGGGCGCCGCGCTCGTCAACCATCCGGGCGTTGACAAAATCGCGTTCACCGGCTCGACCGAGGTGGGCAAGCGCATCGCCAAGGCCGTCGCGGGCACGAAAAAGAAGCTCACGCTTGAGCTCGGCGGCAAGAGCCCCAACATCATCTTCGAGGACGCCAGCATCGACCAGGCGATCGAGGGCATCGTCCAGGGCATCTACTTCAACCAGGGTCACGTGTGCTGCGCTGGCAGCCGTCTGTTCGTGCAGGAGAGCGTGCTCGACGACGTCGTGACCAGGCTCCAGCGCCGCCTCGCCTCGCTCCGCGTGGGCGACCCGCTGGACAAGAACACCGACGTGGGCGCCATCAACAGCAAGGCCCAGCTCGAGACCATCGAGCGGTACCTCCAGGCCGGTCGCGACGAGGGCGCCACGCTGCACGAGGTGAACGGTTCAACGCTCCCCAGCGCCGGGTCCTGGTGTCGCCCGTGCTTCTTCACTGGCGTGCAGCCCAGCCAGACCGTCGCCCGCGAGGAGATCTTCGGGCCCGTGCTCGCGGTCATGAGCTTCCGCACGCCCGACGAGGCCATCTCCCGCGCCAACAACACGCCCTACGGCCTGGCCGCGGGCATCTGGACCGACAAGGGATCCAAGATCTTCGAGATCGCCAGCCGTCTCAAAGCCGGCGTCGTCTGGCTCAACACCTACAACAAGTTCGACCCCGCGAGCCCGTTCGGCGGGTTCAAACAGTCCGGCTTCGGACGCGAGGGCGGCATGCACGGCCTCCGCGCGTACGTCAGGCTCTGATCGCCGACGCTCGCACACGAGCCGACGCAGAAAGGGACGGTCAGCATGAACGAGATCCGCGACGCGATAGCCACGGCCTTCGAGGTCCGCCCGCTCACCAGCGACGACAAGGCCTGGGTGCAGCGCGTGCTGCGCCAGTACTGGGCCTCCACCACGCAGGTCGCCAAGGGGCGCCTGTTCCACGCCGACGAGCTGCCCGGCTTCGCAGCCTGGCGCGGGCCCGAGCCCGTGGGCGTCATC
>JAJDDH010000241.1 GCA_029260415.1 Phycisphaerales bacterium
GCGACTGCGACGCCACGTTCGTGATGGGTGTCAACGACCACACCTACAACCCGGCCCGCCATCACGTCATCTCCAACGCTTCGTGCACCACCAATTGTTTCGCTCCGATGATCAAGGTGCTCGACGACAAGTTCGGTGTGGTCAACGGTCTGATGACCACTGTTCACGGCTACACGGGCGATCAGGCCCTGGTCGATGGTCCTCACTCGGATCTCCGTAGGGCCCGGGCCGCCGCCATCAACATCGTGCCTACGTCCACCGGGGCCGCTCGGGCCACCGGGCTGGTGATGAAGAAGATGGCAGGCCGACTCGACGGCATCGCCATGCGGGTGCCGATCCCCGACGGTTCGATGACCGATTTCGTCGGCGTGTTGAAGAAGGAAGCCAGCGTCGAGCAGATCAACGCTGCCTTCAAGGCAGCAGCGACCCGGGGCGATCTGGCCAAGGTGCTCGACTACTCCGATGCGCCGTTGGTGTCGTCCGACATCGTCGGCACGGCGGCCTCGTGCACGTTCGATTCCGGTCTCACGATGTCTCAGGGCACGCTGGTGAAGATCTGCGGTTGGTACGACAACGAGTGGGGCTACTCCAACCGTCTGATCGACCTCACGATTCTGGCTGCCAAGAAGAAGGCTCCGGCCAAGAAACGTGCCGCGAAGAAGGCTCCGGCCAAGAAGAAGGCCCCGGCCAAGAAGCGCGCCGCCAAGAAGTGAGCGGTGTTCCGCAACTCGAGGATCTCGGAGATCTCAACGGGAAGTCGGTTCTCCTGAGAGCCGACTTCAACGTACCCATCGCCAACGGCGAGATTTCTGACGATCTTCGTATCCGATCAGCGCTTCCGACGATGCGGTGGCTTCTGGCTGCCGGGGCGAGGGTCACGGCCTGCACCCATTTGGGTCGTCCGAAAGGGAAGCCAGATCCGGCTTTCTCGGTCGAGCCGGTGCGGGCTCGGCTGTCGGAGCTGGTGCCTGAGGTCGAGTTGCTCGACAACCTCCGGTTCGATCCGGGGGAGACCTCCAATGCCCCTGAGCTGGTGCAACAGCTGATCGAGGGCCACGATGCCTATGTCAATGATGCTTTCGGTGCCAGCCACCGATCCCACGCTTCGATCGTCGGGCCGCCTCAGTATCTGCCTTCGGCGGCGGGTCGTCTCCTGCAGCGCGAGGTCGAGGTACTTGGGGGGCTTCGCGACGATCCGACGCGGCCGTTCGTGGCGGTGATGGGTGGTTCGAAGGTCTCCGACAAGCTTGCGGTGATCGAGTCGCTGCTCGGATTCGTCGACTCGCTGATCGTCGGGGGCGGGATGTGCTTCACGTTTCTCAAAGCCAAGGGGCACTCGGTCGGGTCGTCGTTGTGTGAGGACGACATGGTCAACACTTGCCGTCGGCTGCTCGAAGGACCGAAGCCGATTCATCTTCCGATCGATATCACGGCGCTCGGCCCCGGCGGAAAGCTCTTCGAGCCCGAGGCCGGGGGCGATGTTCGCCAGATGGGTGCGAGCCTTCCCGATGGTTGGATGGGCGTCGACATCGGTCCGGGTACCGCGGCGGAGTTCGGCGACGTGATCCACGGAGCCGGAACGGTGTTGTGGAACGGCCCGATGGGCGTGTTCGAGGACCCGCGATTCGGTGGCGGCACTGGAGCGGTGGCCCACGCCATGGCTGAGGCCCGTGGATTTACTATCGTCGGCGGTGGAGACAGCGCGGCTGCTGCCAAGCAGTTCGGTGTCGACAAGGAAATGGACCATGTATCCACCGGTGGTGGGGCGTCACTCGAGTTGATCGAGAAGGGCGACCTGCCGGGGCTGGCTGCGTTGAGAGGAGCACCAGGTGTCTGAAGCTCGTAGGCCGCTGATCAGTGGCAACTGGAAGATGAACCACAATCATTTCGAGGCCATACAGACCATCCAGAAGTTGGCCTATGCGTTGAATGCCGAGGACTACGACCATGTCGACGTCTCGGTGCATCCGCCATACACCGACCTGCGTTCGGTGCAGACCGTCATTCAGGCCGACGACATTCCGGTTGCTCTCGGCTCCCAGAACTGTCATTGGGAGGCGTCGGGCGCTTTCACCGGAGAGGTGTCCACCTCGATGTTGGTGAAGCTCGATGTGACCTACGTGATCGTCGGCCACTCCGAGCGACGCGAACTGTTCGGTGAGACCGATGCCGAGGTCAACCGCAAGGCCAACGCGGTTCTCGCCGCTGGGATGACCCCGATTGTGTGCATGGGGGAGACCCTCGAGGAACGTCAGGCTGGCGCTGCCAAATCGAAGGTCGCGGGCCAGGTGGAAGGCAGCCTGGCTGGAATCGCCCCTGAGGTGATGGCTGGTCTGGTACTTGCCTACGAGCCCATCTGGGCTATCGGCACCGGTGAGACCGCTACTCCGGCCGATGCTCAAGAGATGTGTGGGTACATCAGGTCGTTGGTGGCCGATGGCTGGGGTGCAGCCGCCGCCGATGGTGTCCGGATCCAGTACGGCGGGTCGGTGAAGCCCGGGAACGCCCCGGAATTGATGGGCCAGCCCGACATCGACGGTGCTTTGGTGGGTGGGGCCAGCCTGGTTGCCGATGACTTTGCTCGTATCGTCAATTTCCGGCTCTATCAGGCATGAGCGGATGTTGCTGCTTCGCAGCTACCGGCCGCTGGTAGTCTGATCGCCGTTCGAAACCCTCGGAGTTAACCGTGATCTGGATCGTTGCCCCTCTCCAAATCGTGTCTGCATCAGTGTTGGTGTTCTTGGTGTTGCTGCACAGCGGTAAGGGCGGCGGTCTCTCCGACATGTTCGGTGGTGGCATGGGAGCCCAGGCTGCTGGTTCCACCGTTGTCGAACGCAATCTCGACCGCATCACGGTCATCGCGGCTCTGATCTTCGCCTTCTCGACCACGGCGTACGCCCTGATCTTCTGATCCTCGGTCTGATCGGTTGGCAACGCTCCAAATAGGGGCGGCCCGGCCGATGGTACGAGGTGAAGCTGCGCCTATCTCTTCTTGTTGTCGTGCTGCTCGCGGGAGCGTGCTCGGCTGAGAGGCCGACATTGGCGACCGATGGGGGAGCGGCGCGTGAGGTTGATGCTCCGGAGGCATCTGGCGAAACGGTTGCGACGACTCCGTCGATTGCTGCCGATGTCGTGCTCCGTATTGCGGTTGACGACACCTGGCAGGGCGATCCGGCCGACGCCGGGCCGGCATCACTGTCGACCCGTGTCTTGGCCGATCTGTTGTACGAGGGATTGACCCGGCTCGACTCGTCTGGGAGTCCTGAACCGGCTTTGGCATCTCACTGGGATGTGAGCCTCGACCGAATGCAGTGGGACTTCGTTCTCGCTTCCGATCTAGTCGATGGCTCGGGTCGCGCTGTTACCGCTGAGAACGTTGTTGCTTCCCTCGAAGCTGTGGTGGCGAGGGGTCACGCTGATCAGACCGCTACGGCTCTGGCCTCGGTGTCCGGCATCGAGGCAATCGACCAGACCACGGTGAGGATCAGGCTCGACTCGCCTTTCGAACTGCTCCCTGAGGTGCTGGCGTCGCCCGCCCTCGGCATTGTGAACCTTGGAGATGATGGCTATCGGGGTACCACTGGTGCCTATCGCACGAGCGACGACGGCTCCCGTCTGGTTGCGATCGACGAGGAATCTGCCGTCAACGCGGTGGAACTGGTCCGAGACGCTGACGACATCGCAGCCGATCTTTCGAATGGCCTGATCGACTGGGCAGTTGTCGAGCCGGGAGTGGCCGTCGACGGTCTGCCCGGCGACGTGCTCCGCCAGCCGCTCGACATTCGTGTGGTGATGGCGTTCCGGCTGCCCGATCGGGCTGAACGACTCGGTCTGTCGCTGCTGTTGGATCCGGTCTCGATCGTGTCGGGCATACCGGGCGTGTCAGCGGTTTCTGCCCTGCCTGTTGGTGGGGTGACGGCGCTTCCTGACTCTGTGGTCATCGACATTCCGCCCGGGCTTCTGGGAGCTGTGGCTGAGCATGCTGCGAGCCAGTTGGAGGCGGCTGGGGTCGCCATCGAGTGGGTTGACTCATCGGCTGTCGAGTTTGCCGGTCGGGTGACTTCCGGTGAGGCAGTCGTGTTCCCGATGGTGGTGGCCGGCGGCACCGGCTTCGGTGGTTCGACGATGCGGTTCTTTGCGCCGGGGGGCGTGGATGATCTCTTCGGAGACTCCTCGGAGGAGTGGACGCGGCTCGCTGAGGCGGCCGCCTCAGCGATCGATCCGGAGATTCGCCGGGACGATCTGGCGATCCTCGAGCAGTACGTGGCAAGCCAAGGCTTGGTTCGGATCGTCGGCCAGTACGAGGCGACTGTGGTGATCGGTTCCCGTCTGGTGGGGCTTCGCCAGCGGGGCGACGGCACTCTCGACCTGAGCGGGGTAGGGCTGTCGGCCAGCGGCTGACTCCCACAATCGAGATCACCGTCAACGAGACCAATTCGTGGTTGCAACGCGGGTGAGATTCGGGCATAGTGATGACTGAACAAGTGTTTAGTCATGAGATTCCCTTGAACGGACGGCCATGGAAGCAATCACGCCCAGCGGTAGCAGCAACGTGATCATCGAGAGCGCGATGAAGCTGATTGCCGCGAGCGGGGTGAAGGGCACGTCGGTGCGAGCAGTGGCGCGCGATGCCGGGGTCTCACCGGCTCTCGTGATCCACCACTTTGGATCCAAGAAAGGTCTGGTCGAGGCGTGTGATCATCGGGTGATCGACGCCGTCGATTCGGGC
>JAJDDH010000242.1 GCA_029260415.1 Phycisphaerales bacterium
CTCACGATCGACGCGGGGACGGGCACGATCGCCTTCCGCGGCACGACCTACGACGCCGAGTCGCAGAGCTACACCGCCGCGATGTACGACATCGACACGACGGGCGGGGGCACGGTCGAGGTGCTCTTCACGGGCAACGCCGCGCAGGCGGGCGACATCATCTTCACCGGCGGCACGATCGCCATCGGCGCCAACCACAACCTGACCGTCGCGGCGCCCATGGGCAGCGTCACCCTCGCGGACCTGACGGGCGTGGGGCGGGACCTGACGGTCATCGCGTCGGACGTCGCAACGCTGGGCAGCGTGGGCATGGGCGGGGCGCTGGGCGATATCTCGGTCACCGCCGACGAGGTCAACCTGACGGGCAACGTCGCGGGCACGGGCGACCTCACGCTCGAGCCGTTCTCGCTGACGAGGAACATGGAACTGGGCGGGGTGCTGGACGCGGGCGCCGGGTTCTTTGACCTGACGATGGCCGAGCTCACGTTCCTGCAGGACGGGTTCGGCTCGATCACCATCGGACGCGCGGGCGGCACGGGCGCCATGGGCTTCCACGGCTTCACCTTCCTCGATGACGTCTCGCTCGTCACCAGCGGCGCGATCCTCATCGACGGGCTGCTGGGGAGCACCGGCGGCTCGGTCACCGTCGGCGACGCGACCGACCCCACCGCGACGATCACCCTCGACGTGGGCGGGAGCACCATCACCACCGTTGGCGGGGACATCACACTCCACGGCGACACGGTCCTGGCCCAGGACACGACCATCAGCACGGGCGCCGGCGGCGGGGACGTGACGATCACCGGCCTGACCGACGCCAGCGCCCCGGGCGGGTCGTCGCTGACCGTCGCCAGCGGCACGGGCGACACGGACCTGGGCAAGATCGGCTCGGTCGCCAGCCTCTCCGCCCTGACCCTGACGGGCGACGACATCACGCTCGACGGCATCGGCACGCTTGGCGCCCAGGGCGTCACGGGCCTGACCGACGTCACCGCGACGGGCACGCTCACGCTCGGCGGGACCAACTATCACGGCGCCAGCCAGAGCTACGACGCGACGGGCGGGTTCGTTGCTACGAGCGATCTGGTCTTCGACGCCGACGGGGGCGCCTCGACGATCATGTTCGCGGGCGGGGATTTCGCCCTCTCGGGCTTCGGGCTCAGCGCGACGACCGATGGCGGGGACATCACCTCGACGGCGGTGTTCCTGGGCTCGGGCATGATCGGGGAGATCCTGACGATCGACGCGGGCGCCGGCGCGGTGTCGATGGCGGACATCGGGACGGCCGGGGCGCGCCTGGCCCAGGTCAGCGTCACGGGCGCGACCATCAGCCTCAACGACGTCTTCACCCTCGCGCAGGCGGGGGCGACGGGCGACCAGAGCTTCGTCGGCGCCCTCACCCTCAACAGCACGTACGATTCGATGGGCGGGGACATCCTGTTTGACGGGAGCGTGACCGGGCTCAGCGCCATCATCGCCAATGCCGCGGGGGGGACGATCACCTTCACCGACGACACGATCACGGCGCCCTCGTTCGACCTGACCGCCGCGTTCTACGACTTCACGAGCACGACGCCCACGATGACCGCGACGACGGGGGACATCGACTTCAACGGCGGGAACATCCGCCTGCTCGGGCCCACCTCGATCACCTTCCTGGCCACCGGCGGCGCCTCGACCAACATCACCCTGGCGACCATCACCGGCTCGGGATCCGAGCAGCTCGTCGCGACCGCTTCCGGGTTCATCCAGCTCAACGGGATCGGGTCCAACGCGGGCACGGGCGTGGACGAGATCCTCCTGACCTCCACCGACATGTTCTTCGCGGGCGACGTCTGGGGCGACCGGATCGAGCTCCGCCCGTTCACCGCGGGTCAGGGGATCCTCGTGGGCGCGGGGAGCAGCGGGGCAACGCTCGACATCACCGCCGCCATGATCAACGCCCTTAAGGGCTTCAGCGACGTCGTGATCGGGCGCACCGACGGGTTCGGCGCCATCACGCTCGGCTCGTTCACGCTGGGCGCTGACCTGGAGGTCCTGACGCAGAACGCGGGCGGGGTGATCACCGTCACCGGTCCGGTCAACATGACCGGCGGCGCTGACATCTGGCTCCGGGGCGAGAGCCTCGTGCTCGACGGCAACATCATCACCAACGGGGGCGACATCACCAGCGACTCGGCCGCCAGTGTCACGGGCAGCGTCCTGCTCTCGACCTCGGGCGGGGACGTCAACGTGGGCGGGGCGTTCGAGGGCCTGGCCAACGGTGACGGCGACCTCACCATCAGCTATGGCTCGGGCGACATCAACTTCACCGCGGGCACGCCCGCGTACGGGCTGGTCAACCGCCTCGCCTCGCTCACCCTCACCGGGACGCAGATCGACCTGACGACCGTCCGGACGACCGACGCCCAGACCTACAACGGTTCGATCCTGCTGGCCAACACCCCGACGCCCAGCGTGCTCGACAGCGTCTCGGGCAACATCACGTTCAACGGCGCGGTCACCGTCCTGGGCGATTCGCTCGTCACAACCGGTGGCGCGGGCGTGATCAGCTTCCTGAGCACGGTTGACGGCTCGGGCACGGGGATGGACATCCTCCGCCTCGACGCGGGCGCCTCCGGGCGTGTGGTCCTCCAGGACGTCGGCGACGCGGGCAAGGACCTCGAGTCGCTGATCATCAACGCGTTGAGCACGACCTTCAAGGGTGACGTGAACGTTTCGGACCAGATCACGATCAACGGGGCGTCGGTGCTGAACGCCGCGTCCCAGGCGGACCAGATCCTGACGTTCTGCGGCGCTGACGTGACGTTCAACGGCGCCGTCACCTCCAGCGCGATGGGCGCCTCGGGCCTGTTCGTGCGTTCGCCCGGCGTGACGACGTTTGGCGGCCCGGTGGGCGCGGGGACCGGACGCCTGTTCTCGCTCGCGACCGACGCGCCCGGCTCGACCATCATCACTGGCAACATCTCGAGCCAGCTCGGGATGACCTTCCGCGACAGCGTCATCATCGCGGGCGACTCGACGCTTCGGTCCTACGACGCGACGAGCGCGGGCTCGATCCGGTTCCTCAAGACGGTCAACGCCGACGGCGCTCCCGGGCGCAAGCTCACCGTCATCACGGACCGCAGCCTCGGCGACCTCGTGGGCTCCTCGCCCAACCCGGACGTGGCGGTCATCCAGTTCGTGGGCGACATCGGCACGGCCGTGGGGGGGATTCTCGCGGAGCTGAACCTCAACTACAGCGTCGCCCTGGGCATCGACGGGCACAGCGTGATCCCCGTCAACTCGACGATCATCTTCGGCGACAGCGCCGCATTCCTCGCGGGCGGCGCGACGCGAGACTTCACCGTCAGCGTCGGGCAGTTCAACATGGGCTTTAACGAGAAGGTCGGCGTCCCCGGGGCGTTGACCCTCAACGCGAGCGTGAGCGCCCGCCTGGGCGACATCACGTCCGTGGGCGACATGTTCGTGACCACGCCCACGGTCACCTTCCTGCTCCGCAGGGCGGGCGAGGTCTACGACCCGATGAGCGGCAGCACCGCGTTCGACGAGGGCGTGGACTTCGTCTCGGGCGGGACACAGATCGTGTTCACCACTGGCTCGATCAACTACCTGGGCGCGGGCGCGGACCCGATCTTCGCCGTCCCCGCCGGCGGCGTGACCATCGGCGACCCGCTCGAGGTCCGCTCGTTCGATTCGAGCGTGTCCGGGCTGATGTCGGGGGTCATCCTGCTCGACGTGCGGACGCTGGGACCGACGAACACGAACGTGGCCGAGGCGATCGCGGGCGCGGTCCCGCGTGAGAGCCAGTCGGGCGTCGTGCAGCAGGACACGACTGTCGGGCTCGCGGCCCAGGAGACGCTCCGCGAGCTGGGCATCTACCCCCGCGCCACGCTGCTGGACCCGCGCCTGAGCGAGGAGGAGCGGACGGCCCTGTTCGAGTCCGTGCTCGAGTCGCTTCTGGGCATGGCGATCTACAACGACATGCCGGGCGAGTCCTCGCCCGAGTACACCGAGGTCACGGTCGACCGCCTCGAGCTCGAACTCGTGGACGAGATCCTCGAGGACTACCGGGGCCTGTTCCGGCGCGAGGTCATCGACCCGGAGACGGGCGAGACGGTCATCGAGGACCGGCGGACGGTCATCCGAGACGCCATCAGCGACTCGATCGACGCCTACTTCGAGGCCCTGGACCCCGAGGACTTCAGCGCCGACCAGTTCATTGAGTTCCTGCTCGGGGGCGGCGAGCAGACCGCCGAGGCGCTCAGGTACGTCATCGAGCTGCAGGGCCTGTTCGAGCGGATCAAGCTGCTGGGCCTGTCGGCGTTCGAGGTCGCGGGGGTCAAGAGCGCCCTGTTCGGCGCCGTCCGCCCGGCGGACCTGACCGCGTCCGAGCTTGAGGCGCTGCTCGACCGCGAGCCGATCGGGGCGGGGCGGGGTCTGGCTCAGTAGCCCGCCCTCGTGGAACGCGGTCGTGTGTGGAACACCGCGTGTGGATATTTGCCCGGGGCGGTTTGCCCGGGATACTGATCTATTGATCGGCGGACGGTCGCCGCCGGTCTGATCCATCATCCTTCGCGGAGAGAGCCATGACCAGGGGCAGCGTCAGGGGCGAGGCGGTCGGAGCTTCCACAGAGTGGGAAATCAGCTCGGGGCGGTACCAGGCCGGTCGGGAGCGGGTGGACGAGGTCTTCGCCCGGGACGTGTTCACCTTCCGGGTGATGCACGAGCGTCTGCCCAAGGACGTGTTCAAGGCCGTTCAGAACGTGATCGAGAAGGGCGAACGCCTCAGCGAGCAGCAGGCGGACGTGATCGCCTCGTCCATGAAGGACTGGGCGCTGGAGCGGGGCGCGACGCACTTCACGCACTGGTTCCAGCCGCTGACGGGGCTCACCGCCGAGAAGCACGACTCGCTCATCGTCCCCGACGGGCAGGGGCACGTCGTGTTCGGGCTCTCGGGCAAGGACCTGGTCCAGGGCGAGCCCGACGCGTCGAGCTTCCCCTCGGGCGGGCTCCGCGCCACGTTCGAGGCCCGGGGCTACACCGCCTGGGACGTCACCTCCCCCGCGTTCATCGTCCACGGGTCCAACGGCGCCACGCTGTGCATCCCCACCGCCTTCGCCAGCTACAACGGCCAGGCCCTCGACAAGAAAATCCCGCTGCTCCGCTCCATCGACGCGCTCTCCAAGCAGTCCATGCGCCTGCTCCGCCTGTTCGATTCGGACATCGGGGTGAACCGGGTCGTCACCACGCTCGGCGCTGAGCAGGAGTACTTCCTGGTCGATCGCAACCTCTACCACGCCCGACCGGACCTGGTCACGTGCGACCGCACGCTCTTCGGCGCCCAGCCCGCCAAGCACCAGCAGCTCGACGACCACTACTTCGGGTCCATCCCCAACCGCGTGCTCGCGTTCATGACCGAGATCGAGGACGAGCTGTACCGCCTGGGCGTGCCCGTCAAGACGCGCCACAACGAGGTCGCGCCCGGGCAGTACGAGATCGCCCCGGTCTTCGAGGCGACCAACGTCGCCAGCGACCACCAGATGCTGGTCATGGAGACCATCAAGCGCGTCGCGCCCCGCTTCGGGTTCGCCGCCCTGCTGCACGAGAAGCCCTTCGCCGGCATCAACGGCTCGGGCAAGCACCTCAACTGGGCCCTGGGCACCGACACGGGCGTCAACCTGCTCAACCCGACCGATCAGACCCACACCAACCTGCAGTTCCTGACCTTCCTG
>JAJDDH010000243.1 GCA_029260415.1 Phycisphaerales bacterium
GCTGATGTACACCGACGCACTCGTCGAGGCGAGCGATGGCGACGGCGCGCAGCTCGGGGTCCAGGGTCTGCTGGAACTCGTCTCGGGCGTGGACGTGTCCGAGCCCGGGCGGATCGCGTCGCAGGTGCGCGATCGCGTGCGCCTGGTGCGCGGCGGGGCGGACTCGGACGACGACGAGACGATCATCGTGCTCGAGCACAACGGGGGCGCCCCCCCCAGGCAGTCGCTGGGCGAGAAGCTCTCGATGCTGGGGCGGATGAGCGGGCTCGGTCGGGTGTACCGGGGCGGGCTCGACGGCGCGGGCGGGGCCTAGGCGCCGGGCTCGGTCGGCGGTTCTTCATCGCTGCCCTTGAACGCCAGGCCCGGGACGAACAGCTCGTCGGGGTTGACCAGCGCGACGAGCGTATCGCCCGGCTCGGGCTCGGCCATGCGCGAGGCGGTCGCGATGATGAGCGCCCCGGACTTGCGGACGACGAACAGCGCGAGGGTGTTGGGGCCGTAGAGCGTGCAGTAGTCGTCGTAGGTGAACTCTTCGGAGAGCGTGGTGGCCTTGATGATCCAGCCGTTGGCGACGCGGGACTCGAGCAGGGCGAAGTGGGCGCCGGGCTCGAAGAGCAGGCGCCCGAGGCGGTTGGTGTTGTCGCTGTCGGTCTTTTTCTTGGGCGCCTTGGAGGGCAGGCGGTAGAGCTCGGACTTGTCGAAGTGCTCGGTGAACCGCTGCAGGGCGAGGGCGTTGACCTCGTCGTTGGGCGTGACGGCCAGGGCGCGCCCGATGCCGCGCAGGTCCAGGTCCTCCACGGCGTGCTCGCTGAGGACATTGGCGTGGATCGCGGGGAGGTGGGCCATGCGGGCGGCGTTGATGTTGGCGCGGTTGGTGTCGATGAGCAGGACCGCGACGCCGCGGGCGCGGAGGTTCTCGCTCATGGCGCGGACCCAGCGCGGGGCGCCGATGAAGACGATGCCCTGGGGGTTCTGGTCCGAAACGCCCAGGGCCTTGGCCAGCGGGGTCGCGGCCAGGCCGTAGATCGTGACCGTGCCCACGATGACCATGAACGTGAGGGGGACGAGCAGCTCGCCGCCCTCGATGTCTCGGCTCTCGAGCCCGAGGGCGAAGATCGAGGCGCCCGCGGCGGCGACGATCCCGCGCGGGGCGACGCAGGACACGAACAGCCGCTCGTTCCAGCTCAGCCCGGCGCCGATGGTCGAGACGAACACGCCCAGCGGGCGCCCCACGACGATGAGCACCACGAGCAAAGCCGCCATCGACCACAGATTGACGCTCAGCAGCTCGGACATCTCCAGGCGGGCAGCAAGGACGATGAACAGCGTGCTGATGAGCAGCACGCGGATGTTCTCCTTGAACTCGATGATGTGGCGGATGTCGGCGCTCTTCTGGTTGGCGAGCACGATTCCCATCACGGTCACGGCGAACAGGCCCGACTCGGCCTGGAAGACGTTGGAGATCGTGAACGTCGCGATGACCAGCATCAGCGAGAAGGGGTTCTGCAGGAAGTCCGGGATCCAGTACCGGCTCATGAGGCCCAGCAGCAGGATCGCCGAGAGCACGCCCAGGCCCCCGCCCACGATGATCGTCTTGGCGATGCCCAGCACGATGGGCGTGACGGCGCTCTGGGTTTCGCCGATGAGGATGGCCTCGAAGACGAGCACCGCGGCGAGCACGCCGATCGGGTCGATGACGATGCCCTCCCAGCGGAGGATCGGGCCCACGGCGCCCGCGGGTCGGATGTGCGAGAGCATGGGGCCGATCACGGTCGGGCCCGTGACGATCACGATCGCGCCGAAGAGGATCGCGATCTGCGGATCGAGCTGGAAGAAGAAGAACGACGAGACCGCCGCGACCCCCCAGGTGATGAGGGCCCCCAGCGTGACGAGGGCGACGATCGATCGCCCCACGCCCTTGAGCTGCCCGAAGCGGAGCGTGAGCCCGCCCTCGTAGAGGATCAGGGCGACAGAGATGCCCACGAGGGCCAGGAGCAGGTCCTCGCCGAAGAGGGTGTCGGGGCTTGGGGCCAGTTGCTCGAAGTCGGTCCCGCGGAGGAAGTAGCGGAGCACCGGGCCGGCCAGGATCCCGATGAGCAGCAGCAGCAGGATCGAGGGGATGCGGAGGCGCCAGGCGATCCACTGGGCGCTGACGCCCAGGATGACGATCGCGGCCAGGACGAACGGCAACGCCCCGCCCGAGGCGGCGAGTGTCAGAACCCCGGTCGTGTCCATCGTTTGCGGCATGGCGCCATCCTGTGCCGGTCCCCCGTCCGTGGGGAACGCCCGGTGATCGGGGGGTCGAGCGGCAAGAGGGTATCCGCAGAGACGGGTGCGGACCCGTGGGGCAACTCCGAAAGCCCGCCTTGACATATATATGCACAAGTACGTATATTTATGCCATGTCGAGACAACGGCGAAGAGAGATCCTGGGCGAGCTGCTGCGGACGCGCCGGGTGGGCGATCAGGAGGAGCTGGTCGAGGCCCTGCGCGATCGGGGCGAGCAGGTCACCCAGGCGACGGTCTCCCGGGACCTGGCCTCGATGGGCGTGGTCAAGGGCCCGGCGGGCTACATCCTGCCCACCACCCCCATGGGGGTGGACGGGCCGGGCGAGCTGCGCATCGCGATCCGCAGGCACGCGACGCTGATCCGCCAGGCCGACTCGCTGGTCGTCGTGCGCACGGCGCCCGGGCACGCGGCGCTCGTGGGCGACGCCCTGGACCGCTGGCCCCCCACGGGCGTGGTCGGCACCATCGCGGGCGACGACACAGTCATGATCGCAACCACCGGGTCCACCTCCGCCCGGCGCGTCTGCGCCGCGCTGGGCAAGCTGATGCGCGGCGAGAACGGAGACCTGTGACACCACCCCACTTCATCACGACCCAGGACTGGGACATCGACGAGATCAACGCGCTCATCGACCGGGCGCGCACGCTCCGCGAGAGCCCGGTGCAGCACATCCTCAAGAACAAGACAATCGCGCTGGTCTTCTTCAACCCCTCGCTGCGGACGCGGACGTCGTTCGAGGTCGGAGCCTTCCAGCTCGGGGCGCACGCGGTGGTGCTCGAGCCGGGCAAGGGCGCGTGGGAGATGGCGTTCAATGACGGCGAGGTGATGGACGGGGCAGCAGAGGAGCACGTGCGCGAGGGCGCACGGGTGCTCAGCGAGTACTGCGACCTGATCGCGGTCCGTCGGTTCCCGCTGTTCCAGGACTGGTCGATCGACCGCAAGGACCACGTGATCAAGGCGTTCGCCAGGCACGCGAGCGTGCCCGTGGTCAACATGGAGACGATCACGCACCCCTGCCAGGAGCTGGCCCACGCGATGGCGCTGGGCGACCG
This sequence comes from Phycisphaerales bacterium, assembly GCA_029260415.1. GTDB lineage: Bacteria > Planctomycetota > Phycisphaerae > Phycisphaerales > UBA1924 > JAJRXR01. Next base: position 3,343 of record JAJDDH010000243.1, read on the forward strand.
GCTCGGGGGGTTGCGGGGCAAGAAGTACGTGCTGACGTGGACGTACCACCCCAAGCCATTGAACACGGCGGTGGCCAACTCCGCGGTGATGATCGCGACGCGGATGGGCATGGACGTCACCCTGCTGTGCCCCGACGAGCGGTACGCGCTCGACGAGCGGTACATGAACAACGCAAAGCAGAACGCGGAGGCGTCGGGCGGGTCGTTCACGATGAGCCATGACATCGACAGCGCCTACGACGGCGCGCACGCGGTCTACGCCAAGAGCTGGGGCTCGCTCGCGTTCTACGGCGACTGGGAGCGCGAGAAGCCCGTCCGCGACGCGAACAAGCACTTCATCGTGGACGAGGCCAAGATGGCGCGCACGAGCGACGCGGTGTTCAGCCACTGCCTGCCCGCGCGGCGCAACGTCAAGGCGACGGACGCGGTGTTTGACTCGCCCCGTTCCATGATCATCGACGAGGCGGCCAACCGCCTGCACGTTCAGAAGGCCCTGATGGCGACGCTGCTGGGCGCCCAAGGAGAGATCCGGTGAGCAAGACCGCTGT
>JAJDDH010000244.1 GCA_029260415.1 Phycisphaerales bacterium
AGCGCCACGCCATCGAGGTCCGCGAGATCCGCGAGGACACGGAACTCGCCGCCCAGGTCTACCGCATCGACGGGCACGACACCGCCGACCGCCCCTTCGAGGGGCACACGATGGTCACCAGCGTGCGCGCCGCGCCCGTCCCGCGCTCGGTCAACGCCCGCCCCCGCATGTTCCTCGTCCGCACCGATCAGAAGCTCGGGCTGCTCGCCTCCTACCTCCTCGAACCCCAGTCGTCCGACGGGCTCGTCGCTTGGAACTTCTTCGACGACCACCTCGCCCCGGGCGCCGACTTCCCGATCTGGCGAATCCCCGACTACGCCCCCATCACCTCCCTCCCCCTCGCCCCGCTGCCCGAGGACCGAGAGACCGGCAAACCCATCACCTTCGACGCCCTCTACGGCAAGAACGGCGCGGACCGCGTCAACCTCAGCGGCTCCCCCGCCCGCATCAACCGCTGGCTCGACGACGAGCACTACCAGCAGCGCAAGGACGGACGCACGTACAAGGTCCACGCCGCCACCGGGCGCGCCGAGGAACTCGACACCGACCCCGACCTCGTCGCCCAGCGCCTCGCATCGCACCCCGCCATCGACGCAGACAACGCCTCACGCATCGCCCGCCGCTCCTTCGCCAACCCCGACCCGGAGCGCTCGCGAATCGTCTTCACCCACGCGGGCGACCTCTACACCGCGGCGCTCGACGCCTCGGGCGTCGCCCGCCTCACCAGCACCCCCGAGCGCGAAGAAATCCCCACCCTCTCTCCCGACGGCCAGTTCATCGCCTTCGTCCGCGACAACAACCTCTGGGTCGTCGATCTCGACACCCAGACCGAGCGCGCCCTGACCACCGGAGGCGCCGACGACCACCGCTTCGCCAAGGCCAGCTGGGTCTACTACGAGGAGATCTTCTGGCGCAACTGGAAGGCCTACTGGTGGAGCCCCGACTCCACCAAGCTCGCCTTCTTTGAGACCGAGTCGTTTGCAGTCCCCGATTTCACCATCATCAACGACGCCGAGGAACCCCAACGCGCCGAGACCGTCCGCTACCCCAAGCCGGGCGACCGCAACCCGCACGTCCGCGTCCACGTCGTCGACCGGGCCGGCGCCGCCCCGCGCGAGCTCGACCTGTCCGACTACGACGAGGGCGCCTACCTCGTCTCCCACGTCCAGTGGACGCCCGACTCAACGCACGTCCGCCTCGACATCCAGGACCGCGCCCAGACCTGGCTCGACCTGATCCACGCCCCCGCCTCGGGCGGTGACGCCAAGCGCCTCTTCCGCGAGACCACACAGGCCTGGGTCGAGTCCCACCACGACGCCGAGTTCCTCGAGGACGCCTCGTTCGTCCTCGCCTCCGAACGCGACGGCTGGAAGCACCTGTACCATTTCAACCCCGACGGCTCCCTCAGGAACCAGATCACAACAGGCGAGTTCGAGGCCCGCACACTCCACCACATCGATGAGGACGCCGGCTGGGTCTACTTCTCCGGAACCGTCGACTCCCACATCGCAACCAACCTCTACCGCGTCAAGCTCGACGGCTCCGAACTCACCCGCCTCACCCACGAGCCCGGCTCACACGCTGTCCAGCTCTCCCCCGATGCGAGCATGTTCATCGACCGCTACTCCGCCTTTGACGCCCCCACCCGCGTCGCCCTCCGCACCGCCGACGGCGCCCTCATCCGCTGGATCGACACCAACCCCGTCCGCGACCTGAACACCTACCAGCGCGGCGACTACGCCCTCGTCGAGATCCCCTCCGACAAGGGCGTCACGCTCCAGGCCTCCATCCTCACACCCCCGGGCTTCGATCCGGCACACCGCCACCCCGTCTGGTTCATGACCTACGCCGGACCCCACGCGCCCACCATCAGCGACAGCTGGCGGGGCGGTCGCGCCTACGACCACATGCTCTCGCAGCTGGGTATGGTCGTCTTCCGCATGGACCCCCACCCCGCCTCGGGCAAGGGCGCCGTCTCCGCCTGGACCGCCTACAAACAGCTGGGTGTCCGCGAGATGCAGGACATCGAGGAAGCCATCAACTGGCTCAACGAACTCCCCTACATCGACCCCGACCGCATCGGCATGGCCGGACACTCCTACGGCGGCTTCATGACCGCCTACGCCCTCACCCACTCGGACCTCTTCGCCGCGGGCATCGCGGGCGCCCCCGTCACCAGCTACCGCGACTACGACTCCATCTACACCGAACGCTACATGGACACCCCCCAGAACAACCCCGTTGGCTACGACGCGACCGACATCAGCAAGGCCGCCAGGAAACTCCACGGGCGCCTCCTGCTCGCCCACGGCACGATGGACGACAACGTCCACTTCCAGAACGCTGTGAAGCTCATCAGCGCCCTGCAGAAGGCCGACGCCGACTTCGAGCTCATGATCTACCCCGGCGCCCGCCACGGCGGCTACGGCGACCACTACCGCAACCTCCAGCACGACTTCATCACCCGCACCCTCCTCGACATCGAAACCGACGACCCCGCCAGGAACGACCCCGAGCCCAGCGAGGCGGAACTGCTCGAAGAAGCGACACCCGAAGACTGACCAGCGCCACGCCCCCCACCCGGGTATCCTGCTCCCCCACCAACCCGGAGCAGGCATGACGCTGACCCTCACCATCCTCCTCGCCATCGCCCTCGTCGCGTTCGCCATCGCGACCGACAAACGCCACAAACGCCTCCGACGCCGCCTCGCCCGCGCCGAGCGCCGCGAGATGGAACTGCTCCACACGATCAAGCCCCTCTACGTCGCCAACGCCCAGGCCCGCCTCGCCCAGCGCGGCGCGTCCCCACGCATGCCCGTCGAGTTCCGCTCCCAGTTCGGCGAGGACATCCTCCTCGACGCCCTCTTCGACGGCCAGGAATCCGGTTTCTTCATCGAGGTCGGCGCGTACGACGGCTACACCTTCGCCGTCACCTACGCCCTCGAGTCCCAGGGCTGGACCGGCCTGCTCATCGAGCCCGTCCCCTCGCTCCACGCCAAGGCCCAGGCCCGCCGCCCGGGCGCCCGCGTCGTCAACGCCGCGCTCTCCCGCAAGGGCTCGTCGGGCACCGCCAGGTTCACCCACATCCTGGGCGACGGCAGCGACGGGTACGACGCCTCGAGCTACCTCGAAGACCCGGGTGCCCGCGGCTTCTCCAAACGCCCCCCCAAAACCGACGTCGAGCACGTCGAGGTCCCCCTCACCACCATGGACGACCTGCTCGCCGAGCACGCAGGCCCCATCGATGTCGTCGTCATCGACGTCGAGGGAGGCGAGCTCGCCCTGCTCGACGGCTTCGACCTCGAACGCTTCAAACCCCGCGCCATCCTCATCGAAGACCACAACCTGGGCAGCGACACCGAGATCCTCTCAGGCCTCACCGCCCGCGGCTACGTCCACGTCTGCTGGCTCTCCTACAACCGCCTCATGATCCACAAGAACGAAACAGACCTCATCCAACGGGCCCACCGGGTCAGCCAGCACACCGCCACCGCCAAAACCGCCGGCTAAACCTGGAACCGGTGCGACAGGCGTCCCGCCTGTCACGCATCCAGCCCCGTACAATCCGGGCGCATGCCCCAAGCCCACGCCGTCGTCATCACGCACACCCCGCAGCGCCTCCGGCGCACCTTCCTGGCGCTGTCCTGCCAGACCCGCGCCCCCGACTCGGTCACCCTCAGCTGCGACAGCGACGACCCCGCCATCGAGCGCGAGGCCCGCGCCGCTTCCCGCGAGTTCGACCTGCCCATCCGCCTCATCACCCGCCCCGCGCAGGACAAGTCCCGCTCGGGCCAGGCCCGCAACAACGCCGTCCGCGCCCTGCTCGATGACGCCACCCACGACGAGGCCCGCGTCATCTTCCTCGACGCCGACTGCGCCCCGGCGCCCGACCTCGTCGAGCGGCACATGAGCCTCGGGCGCGGTCGAGCGTTGATCCACGCCGGGCGGATCAACATGACCGCCGAGCAGACGCGGGACTTC
>JAJDDH010000245.1 GCA_029260415.1 Phycisphaerales bacterium
CCTCGGAGCGCATCTGCAAAAAACCGAGATCCAGGCGGACTTGGATGAGAGATTCGCCGTCCGTGCCCCGAATAAGGCGGACGTTGATCTTGCCGGGCTCGTAGGGCCACTCGTCGAGGAGCTCTTGGAGGTCGCGTTCCATAAAGTCGAGCGGGCCCTTTCAGGGGGGCAAAATCATGGAAAGGTATACCGGCTATCCGGGAGTGCCAGCGAATTTCGGGATTCAATACTCAGATTTTTCAGGTTCCTGAGCAGGCGGACCAGTTGTCCCAAACCATCGGTTTCAAGCCCCAAAAACCGGCGATAAAGGGCCAAAGTTCAGGCGAAAAGTCTGGCGGCCGATGAACCGGTGTGGCTATGCTCGCGAATCGACAGGTAGGAATCCGGGCAACCGCCCGGGGAGATAGAGACCGCGGTGAAGACCGCGGAAAGGTGGGTAGGAAATCGTGAGCCGTTCAACTGGTCAGCCGACCCGGGCGAGAGGTCTGCAATCTGATTTGCAGGTCTACTTGCGAGAGATCAACCGTACGCCGCTCCTCACCGCTGAGGAGGAGCGAGAGCTCGGTTGGGCCATCATCAACGACAACTGCCCCGCGGCGCGGGAGCGGATGATCCGCTCCAACCTGCGTCTGGTGGTGTCGATCGCGAAAAACTACAACGGGCGAGGGCTGCCGTTGACCGACCTCATCGAGGAAGGCAACATCGGGCTCCTGCGCGCTGTGGAAGGCTTCGACCCCGCACAGGGCGCCAGGTTCAGCACCTACGGCTCCTGGTGGATCAAGCAGGGCATCAAGCGGGCGCTGATCAACGCGACCCAGCCGATCCACATCCCGGCCTACATGGTCGAACTGATCGCCAAGTGGAAGCAGGCGTCGCGCAAGCTCGAGGCCGAGCTGGGGCGGACACCCTCCATCGAGGAGCTGGCCGAGCACATGGAGCTGCCGGTCAAGAAGGTCAAGATCATCAAGCGCGCCGTCAAGGCGTTCAAGACGCCCAACCAGGAGCCGACGAACTCGGACGGCGACCTGGTCGGGATGGGCGAGCTCATCGCCGACGAGCGCGTGGGCACGCCCGACGACCGCACACTGCATACGGAGGAGCTCAGCATCCTCCGGAACCTGATGGAGACGATCGACGACCGCGAGGCGACGATCCTGCGTCTGCGGTTCGGGCTCGACGGGCAGGAGCCGCTGACGCTCAAGCAGATCGCCGACCAGGTCGGGATCTCGCGTGAGCGTGTGCGTCAGATCGTCGAGGAGGCGCTCTCGCGTCTGCACGAGCGACTGACCGCCGACACGCCCAGCCGGTTCTTCAAGCGGGCTGCGACGCCCATCGAGGACGACCGGGCAGAGCTCGACGACGCCCCGATCCGCCGGTTCGGGGGCGCCCCCGCCGGGCGCAGCGCGGCCGCGGGCTGACCCGGGACCACATCCAGAATCCCTCCGCGGGGCGCTCCAGCTGGGGCGCCCCGTTTCGTTGCGCCCTGAGCGGTGCGGGAGGCGGTACCATCGTCCCCCCGGCGGAATACTCCGGTGGGGAGGGCGGGTTGCCCACGGACGCCCATCGGGGCCTCCAAGAGCGAAAGGACGCGCGTGAGCGATGCAGATGTGAAGAGGGTGGTCATCATCGGTTCGGGGCCCGCGGGCTGGACCGCGGCGATCTACGCCGCCCGGGCCGGGCTCGAGCCGATCGTGTACGTGGGCGTCCCCAAGCAGGACCCCGGGCCCATCCTGCCCGGCGGTCAGCTCATGCTCACGACCGACGTCGAGAACTACCCGGGCTTCCCGGAGGGCGTCTCCGGGCCTGAGATGATGTCCATGTTCCAGCGCCAGGGCGAACGCTTCGGCGCGAAGGTCGTCGGCGAGGACATCGAGCGCTGCGAGTTCGACCCCCAGGGCGGCCCGCACACCCTGCACACCTCGGGCGGGCAGACGATCAGGGCCCACGCGGTCATCATCTCGACCGGCGCCACGGCCAACTGGCTGGGCCTGGAGAGCGAGATGCGCCTGGCGACCGGTGGCGGGGGCGTGAGCGCCTGCGCCGTGTGTGACGGCGCCCTGCCCATGTTCCGGGGCCAGCCGCTGGCGGTGGTCGGGGGCGGGGACACCGCGATGGAAGAGGCCCACCACCTGACCAAGTTCGCCAGCACGGTCTACGTCATCCACCGGCGCGACGAGCTGCGGGCCAGCAAGACCATGCAGGAGCGTGTGCTCTCCAAGGACAACGTCGAGATGGTCTGGAACTCCACCGTGATCGATTGCCTGAGCGAGACCGACCAGCACGGCTCCGAGAAGATCACGGGTGTCCGCCTCAAGGACACCAAGACGGGTCAGGAGCGCGAGCTGGCGGTCAAGGGCCTGTTCATCGCCATCGGGCACACGCCCGCGACGAAGTTCCTGCGCGATACCGGGCTGACGTTTGATGACGCGGGGTACCTGGTGCTGCCCGATCGGTCGAGCCGGACGGGCATCCCGGGCGTGTACGGCGCCGGGGACGTGTCCGACGCGACCTACCGCCAGGCGATCACCGCGGCGGGGATGGGCTGCCAGGCGGCTTTGGACGCAGAGCACGACCTGGGCGCCAAGGGTCTGCTCTAGCGGAACTCGGAACAGAGCGCAGAAGAAAGGGCGGGAGACGCGTGTCTCCCGCCCTTGTTCATTGTCTCAATGTCGGGTCTCGATCAGCCCTCGGCCCTGAACATCTCCAGACGCTCGACCATCTCCTCGCGCCCGCGCTCGTCCTCGGGGGTGAGCTCGACGGCCTTGGTCTGGGTCTTGATCGCGCCCTTGACGTCGCCCGTCTTGAACTGCGCCAGGGCGTAGGTGTCGAGCACGCCCGCGTCGTTCCACTCGGTCAGCTCCGCGGCCTTGTGCGCCAGGTCCCTGGCGAACTCGTAGTCGCGATGGGTGACGCGCTCGTTGTCGAGCACGGGCCAGGCCAGGGCGTTGAGGTACATCGCGTTGTCGGAGAAGGTCTGGGCGGCCAGGGCGCGACCGATGGTGTACGCCTTCTTCGCCTCCGCCTCGTCCGGGTTCATGATGCCCATCGCGAAAGCGCGGAAGCCGGCCTGCGCGACGATCTGGTTCCGCAGCTCCTTGGCGCCCTCTTCGATGTCGTACTCGCCTGCGACGATCTGCTCGAGGGGCTTGTCCATGTTCATCGGGTGACCGATCCAGGCGACCTTGCCCTCGCCGTTGACGATGAACGCGGCGGGGATGCCGTCCTGCCCGGCGGGCTTGAGCCAGGTCTTGGACATCTGCTCGCCGTCCTCGATCGCGACGGTGTAGGACATCTTCTTGCCCTGCTCGCCGACGAACCCGGAGACGCGCTCGATGCGCTGGGCCTGCGACTCGTCTTTCTTGGTGTCCCAGACGTTTACGCCCATAAACGTGACGTCCTCGTGCAGCTTGGCCTGCAGCTCGGAGAGGTGGGGGAAGGCCTTGATGCACGGGCCGCACCAGGTGGCCCAGAACTCGACGACGTACGTGTGACCCTTCTCGAACTGCTCAACCGAGTCGCCTTTGACGAACTGGGCGATCTGGAGCTTGGGGGCGTCAGCGCCCACCCAGAGATCGGGGGTCTTCAGGTCAGGGATCAGCGCTTCCAGGTTGGCGCAGCACGCCTTGGCGCAGTCCTCGGCGCAGGCCTGCTTCTCGGCGCAGCAGGCCTTCGCGCAGTCGTCGCCGCATCCGGGGCCCGCGTACACGGGGGTGGCGAAAAACGCGCTCGCGGCGATCAGGGTCGCGGGCAGCGCGGCGGAGAGAGATCGGGTCATGGGGTGCTCCTTGGGGTGGTCGGGCCGCCCGGGTTCGGGTGGGCCTTGGGTCGGGCGATTGTGGGGACGCCTCGGGCGTCGCTCCTGGCGGCGCCGTCTCAGTGCCAACAGCCTACCCGCTCGACTTGTTGCGTCGCCCGGGCAAATGCGCGCGAAACGGGAAGGTTTGTTAGGTGTGTGTGGGCAGGTCGCCCTCGCCGAACAGGCGGAACCCCTTGCGCCGCAGGATCTGCCCGCCGAGCGTTGGGTCGTCCACGGCCAGGGCGATGGTCGCGGCGCCGTTGGGCTTGACCATCAGC
>JAJDDH010000246.1 GCA_029260415.1 Phycisphaerales bacterium
GTTCGACATCGACGAGAAGGCCTGCCGTCGCGCCGGGCTCGACTACTGGCCGAGGCTGGACCTGCACGAGCACGAAACGCTCGACGCCTACCTGGCATCGGTCTCGCCCGACGCCCGGGTCTGGTCGCTCTCCACCCGCGGGTCGCGGAGCCTGTACGACGCCGACATCCGTCGCGGCGACCACCTGCTGCTGGGCTCAGAGACCCGGGGCCTGCCCGAGAGCGCCCTGGCCCGCGACACGGAGCGCTGCGTGTGCCTCCCGATGGCGCCGGGCGAGCGCTCGCTCAACGTCGCGACGGTCATGTGCGCCGTCGCGTCCGAGGGTGTTCGGCAAATGATCGGTCGGGGCGAGATCGCCTTGGACGCCCACGGACGTCTGTCCGAGGCGAACAACGCATGAACCTCGAAGCAGGCGCTGAAATTCCTGCGACCTCCCACGAACTCGGCGCTGAAATCCGCGTATCTCCTGTCAGAACAACACTTATCGGCCTGACCCGTCGATTCATGGATCTCATCTCTCTCTCCTCCAGTGGGCCGCTCCGATGACTCGGGGCGGTACACTGTTTTTGGACCCTGACTTTCTTTCCCGGGCCGACGATCACATGACACACAACGCACACACCAAGTCCGGCGTGGCCCTGGCCCCCGGGGCTCGCCTGATGCTCCTGCTGACGCTGTGCCTGCTGGCCTGCTCCGGGCTGAGCGCCTGCAAGCGATCGGCGCTGCGCCCCGACGACGAGCGGTCGCAGTTCACCCGCTACGACCGCACGCGAAACGAGGATTCGACCCCGTTTATCGAGGATGAGTTCGGGCGGCGCACCCCCAACCTCCGCGCCCGCCTGCTCGTCAAGGACTAAACGCCCAAGGTCCGAGTACGCGCCGCGCGAGAGCGACCCACCGGAAACTGTGGAGAAACTGCAAGAGTCTGGGGCGGGTTCTCCGATCGTTTGGTAGTCTCACATGTCGGACCCGCAGGACCGCGGCTACGACCCGAACGGATTCCTTTCAAGGCAAGGCTGCCGTGGCACGGACGCGCCAACAGGCTTCAACCCAGGTTCCCCGCGTGTCGCGCCGCACCAAGGTCGTGTGGGGCGCCCTGCTCGGCGCGATGACAGTGTTCGGCGCCGGGCTCTCCGCGCTCACGGATCAGGGCGTGAGCGCCCTCCAGGGCGCCACCCTGTCGCCCCTGACGAGCCTCTCGGGCCCGTCCACCATCGAATCCATCTTCCGCACCAGCGCCCCGCTCGAGCGTGAGCGCTGGGTCTCGATCGTGATCCACCACTCGGGCTCGCCCGCGGGCTCACCGGCGGCCCTGGACGAGCAGCACCGGGCCATGGGCCTGGCGGGGCTCGGGTACCACTTCGTCATCGGCAACGGCGTTGGCATGAGCGACGGCGAGGTCCACGTCGGTCGGCGCTGGCTCGACCAGCTCCCCGGCGCCCACGTCGCGGGCGCCCAGGGCGATCACTACAACCTCACCTCCGTGGGTGTCTGCCTGGTGGGCAACGGCGATCACCGCCGATTCACCGACGCCCAGATCCGAACCCTGGCCCAGCTGACGGGCGCGCTGTCCCGCGAGCTGGGCATCCCCGCCGATCGGATCCTGCTGCACTCGGACCTGGCGTCCACCCGCAGCCCCGGCGCGTTCTTCCCCGAGGCCCGCTTCCGCGAGCTCATCGCCGTCGCGCCCTGAGGCGTCCCGCGGGCGATCTCACCCCGAAACCTCGTCCTTGGGCCTCAAAGTGCACCCCGAGCGTGATCCTGCCGACTAAGATCGTGACGCGTTCGTCGCCGACCCGGGCTCCCGCTGCCGGGTGATGTTGCGTCGATCGCCCGCCCGGCGCCTCTGTCGGGGGAGTGAACCAGAGCCTTCGCGGGCAGGATGTACGCCTCGCCGATGTCAACGACACCGACGATCAAGGAGAAGGGTGACCTCGTCGAGGGGTACCGGGTCATGGCCGAGATCGGCCGCGGCGCCGCCTCGGTCGTGTACCTCGTCCGCGACCCCAAGACCTCTCAGATCTGGGCGCTCAAGCACCTGGAGAAGAAGGGCCCCAAGGACCAGCGCTTCCTCGACCAGGCGGAGATCGAGTACAAGATCGCCAAGCAGCTCGACCACGAGTCGATCCGCCAGATCCCCCGCATGATCAAGAAGGGCTCGCTGCTCTCGTCCAAGGAGCTGTTCCTGGTGATGGAGTTCGTGGACGGCGCCGCCCTGGACACCTACCGCCCCAAGAACTTCGTCGAGGCCGTGGACCTGTTCTCGCAGGCCGCCCACGCGCTCGAGCAGATGCACGAGCGCGGGTTCGTTCACGCGGACATGAAGCCGCACAACGTCATGGCCTGCCCCGCGCCCAACGGACACAAGCTCGCCAAGCTCATCGACCTCGGGCAGAGCTGCAAGATCGGGACCGTCAAGCCCCGCATCCAGGGCACGCCCGACTACATCGCCCCCGAGCAGGTCCGGCGCGAGCAGATCGTCCCCAAGACCGACGTCTACAACTTCGGCGCGACGATGTACGGGGTGCTCACCCGCCAGCACATCCCCCCGGCGTTCTCCAAGCGCGACGCCTCGCTGTCGGGCTCGCCCGACGCCGCGGTGCTCGAGAAGCCAACGCCCGCCAACGAGATCAACCCGAACATCGACGAGCGC
>JAJDDH010000247.1 GCA_029260415.1 Phycisphaerales bacterium
CCTTCATCGGAGGCTCCTTCGGCGGCACCGGCCTGGACGTCCTGGGTGGTGACCGCATCGCGCTGTGCGGACGCATCCAGTCCCAGCCCCTGGCCGACCAGGGCGCCGTCGTCCACCACCTCAGCTCGGCCGGCGGGCAGATCTGGGGCAGGTACTACTTCAACCCCATCATCGGGACCCCCACCTTCAACTCCTTCCACGACGTCCACTTCGTCACCAACCTCGACGGCTCGCGCTCCATCGTCGCCGTCGGCTACGCCGCCCCCGCCTCCTTCGCCTCCCGCGACACCCTCGTCGTCAAGCTCGACCTGGCGGGCAACGTGCAGTGGTCCAACACCTACGGGCCCACCGCCCACTCCGACGTCGCCATGGGCCTCGAGCCCGCCGCCAACGGCGACTACATCATCACCGGATACACCAAGGAAGCCGGCGAGGGCGGCGGCACCTACATCGCCCGCCTCCGACCCGACGGCACGCTCCTCTGGTGGAAGGACTACCGCTTCATCGAGCCGACCGGTTCCATCCACGAGGAGGCCTCGGGCAACATCGTCGTCACGGGCAACGCCCGCGATTTCATGGGCGCCGAGGACGTCGCCCTCATGCAGGTCGACAGCGTGGGCAACCTCAACTGGATCCAGTCCTTCGGAGGCGCCGGGCGCGAGTTCGCCGAGGCCTGCGACATCTCGCCCACCGGCTACGTCATGTCCGCCTGGTCCGAGTCCTTCCTCAACGGCGCCTGGGACCTCTACGCCCTGAGCGCCGACCCCTTCGGTCGCACCGGCTGCGAGCGCGACTGGAACGTCGTCGTCACGCCCCGCGCCGTCCCCACCAACATCCACCAGTACCGCGGGCTCGACATCCCCGGGCAGCTCACGCCCCCCTTCGAGCAGTTCTTCCCGGGCTTCGAGAACGTCGTGGTCTGCGACCCCGACCCGTGCCCCGACTGCGCCTGGGACTTCGCTCCCCCGCTGGGCGTGGGCGACTTCTCGGACATCGTCGCCTTCCTCGGGCTCTTCGGCGCGATGGACCCGTGTGCCGACCTGGCCCCGCCCGCTGGCACGTTCGACTTCTCCGACGTCGTCGCCTTCATCACCAGCTTCTCCGTCGGCTGCCCGTGAACACGCCTTCTCCAGCCGCCTGATCGCGGGTCGCGATCAGGACCGCTCAACGCCCGGACGGCCAACGCCGCCCGGGCGTTGTTTGTTTTTCCCCCCTGCCCTGAGAGATCACCCCCCGGCGCGCAGATCCACCTGACAGGCAGGGAAACGACAACGCAACGCTCACGCAGAGGAGATCACCATGACACGCATCCGCAACACAACCTTGCTCGCCCTCTTCGCCGGCGCCCTCGCCGCGCCAGCCGCCGCACAGCCCTTCGAGACCGCCATCGGCGGCCCCATCGTCGTCGACGACATCCTCGACGACACCATCTGGGTCAACGGCATCCCCGGCGCGCTCCCCCCCGGACCCGTCTCCGCGGGCTGGGTCCTGGGCGATGCCACGACCGGCGCCGATGACATGTACGTCGTCCGCCAGGACCCGTCTGGCGCCTACCTCTGGGACACCCTGCTCTTCACCCCCGGGCGGGAGCAGGGCAACGAGATCGTCAACAACGCCGACTTCGGCCTCGCCCTCGTCGGCGAGACCGACGCCGGAGGCGCCGCGGGCATCGCGGGCCTGGGCATCTCGCTCACCATCCTCGACGCCGGCGGCTCCCAGCTCTTCTCTCGCCTCTACCTGGGCACCCCGTTCATCGGCGGCACCCAGGGCGGCGCCGACGTCTTCGCCAACGCCGACGGCGGCTACGCCCTCTCCGGTCGCGCCGCCATGCCCGACGTCCCCGTCTTCCAGGCGCCCGTCGCCATCCGCACCGACTTCTTCGGCGCCCCCCTCTGGTCCAACTACTACGTCGACGCCGTCATCGGCACCGAGTCCTTCGGCTCCTTCGCCGACATCCACGAGTTCGTCACCGCCGACGGCGACACCCACTACATCGCCACCGGCTACATGTCCTCCGACTTCACAGGCTCCCCCGCCTCACGCGACACCCTCGTCGTCCGCCTCAACAGCGCCGGCGGCGTCGTCTGGTCCAACCTCTACCGCTTCCCCTACGGCGAAGAAGGTCTCGGCATCGAGATCACCGAGAACCGTGAGATCGTCGTCACCGGCTACGAGCACCTCGACCCCGACTCCTCCTTCATGATGCGCCTCGACCTCGCCGGCGGGCTCATCTGGTACAACCGCTACTTCGGGCACGAGGCCGTCGACGGTTCGGTCCGCGAGGTCGGCGGCTCACGCCTGGCCACCGTCGGCGTCGCCCGCGACGCCGTGGGCTTCACCGAGGCCCGCCTCATGCAGACCGGGCCCGGAGGCGTCCCCTTCTCCAACCTCGCCTACGGCGGCGACCGCGACGAGGCCGGCGACGCCATCGACCTCTCGCCCGACGGTTTCGTCATCGGCGCCCACACCAACTCCTTCGCCTTCGGCCTCGAAGACTTCTACGTTCTCAGCACCGACGCCGGCGGCAAGACCGGCTGCGAGCAGGAACGACAGGTCGGCTTCGAGCCCTTCACCCCCCAGATCATCCAGCTCCAGCTCCGCCCCGAGTCGCAGATGCAGAACCTGACCTGGCAGTGGAACCAGATCCAGCCCGAGCACCCGATCGCTGAGGTCTGCGACCCCAACCCGTGCCCGACCTGCGCCTGCGACTTCGCGCTCCCCCTGGGCGTGTGCGACTTCTCCGATGTCGTCGCCTTCCTCGGACTCTTCGGTGCGATGGACCCCTGCGCCGACCTGGCCGCCCCCGCAGGCAGCTTCGACTTCTCCGACGTCGTCGCCTTCCTGGGCAGCTTCGCCGCGGGATGCCCGTAACCAAGGCCCCCTGGCCGCATGATTCCGGAATGCAATCAGCGCACCAGCACGCCCGGGCGGGTCAAACCGCCCGGGCGTGCCTGTTTTTCAGTCGCTCTGAGAGAACACCCCCCGGCGCGCAGACCCAACTGACAGGCAGGGAAACGACAACAAACCAACTTGCTTCAGGGAGACCATCATGACACGCCCCAACAGAACGACCATGCTCGCCCTGCTCGCCGGCGCCCTCGTCGCCCCGGCAGCCGCCCAGCCCTTCGAGTCCGCCATCGGAGGCCCCTTCGATGTCCGCGACGTCATCGACGACACCGTCTGGGTCGCGGGCTTCGCGGGCGCCCTCCCCAGCGGACCAGTCTCCGCCGGCTGGATCAACGGCGACGGCGCCACCTTCGGCGCCGACGACATGTACATCGTCCGCCAGGACGGGGCCGGCTCCATCCTCTGGGACACCATCCTCTCAACCCCCGAGCGCGAGCAGGCCAACGAGATCACCAACACCTTTGACCTCGGATTCGCCGTCGTCGGAGAGACCGACATCTTCGCCGGCGGGCCAGCGCTCGCCAGCCTGGGCGTCTCGCTCACCATGCTCGACGCCTCCGGCGCTCAGCTCTTCAGCCGACTCTACTTCGGCTCCCCCTTCATCGGGGGCACCCAGGGCGGCGCCGACGTCCACGCAAACAGCGATGGCGGCTACGCCATCTCCGCACGCGCCGCGGCGCCGATCGTCCCCGTCTTCCAGGCCCCCGTCGCCATCCGCACGGACGCGGGCGGGTTCCCCCTCTGGTCCAACTACTACGTCGACCCCATCCTGGGCATCGACAACTTCGGCTCCTTCGCCGACATCCACGAGTTCATCGCCGCCGACGGCACCTCCAACTTCATCGCCACCGGCTACATGGCCGACTTCGACGGCTCCACCGGCTCCCGTGACACCCTCGTCGTCCGACTCGACAGCGCCGGCGGTGTCATCTGGTCCAACCTCTACCGCTTCCCCTACGGCGAAGAAGGCCTCGGCATCGAGATCACCGACGACAGCCGCATCATCATCACAGGCCGCGACTCCTACGACGACGGAACCGCCGCCGGCTGCACGTCCTTCATGATGGAGCTCACCCCTGGCGGCGCCGTCGTCTGGTACAACCGCTACTTCGGTTTCGCCGCCGTCGACGGCTCTGTCCGCGAGATCCCCGGTGGTCGCCTCGTCACGACCGGCGTCTGCATCGACCCCGACTCCGCTCTCGGCACGACCGAAGCCCTGCTCATGAACACCAGCCCCGCGGGCGTGCCGCTGCTGACGTTCGGCTACGGCGGTGATCGTGACGAGGCCGGCGACGCCGTAGACCTCTCCTCCGATGGCTTCGTCATCGGCGCCCACACCAACTCGTTCGCCTTCGGCCTCGAAGACTTCTACGTCCTCAGGACCGACGCCGCCGGCAAGACCGGCTGCGAGCGCGATCGCCAGATTGACTTCCAGCCGCTCCAGCCCCAGCTCGTGCAGCTCCAGCTCCGCCCCAAACCGCGCCAGGAGAACGTCACCTGGCTGTGGGACGAGCTGCATCCCAACCACCCCGTCGAGATTGTCTGCGACCCGAACCCCTGCCCGACGTGCGCCGCCGACTTCGCGCTCCCGCTCGGTGTCAGCGACTTCTCCGACGTGGTCGCCTTCCTGGGCCTCTTCGCGTCCATGGACCCGTGTGCCGACCTCGCGCTCCCGACCGGCGTCTGGGACTTCTCCGACGTGGTCGCCTTCCTCAGCACCTTCGGCGTCCCCTGCCCATAACCCCCCCACCGTCTGGTCACACCGAGACCAGCACGGAACCAACGCCCGGGCGCCCCACAGCGCCCGGGCGTTTTTCGTGCGCCAAACCTATTCGGACGACCCGCACGACCGATACCACCCGCGCACCCGTCCGATACGTCAAACCTGACCCACATTCCCCGGATCCGCTTGAACCGGGGCGCGTTCTGAGCGAACGTCGAAGACGGACGCGGACTCTCCGCGCCACCGTCGCTCGGGTCGAGCCCAGACATATAGGAGCAACCGGATGCGTTCTCTCCGGTCCGTCATCGCGTGCGCCAGCCTCGCCGCCATCGCCCTCCCCGCGATCGCCGCAGACAGCGTGTCCTACACCGACACCGTCGACTTCCAGGCCTTCGGCGCCATCCCCGACTTCAGCGTCCGGTCCTTCGACAGCTCGATGGGCCAGCTCGAATCCATCGAGATCAGCGTCCACATCGACTGGATGGGCCAGATCATCATCGAGAACGCCTCGACCACCGAGGGCGCCACGCTGCTGGACCACTCCCGCCTCGAGTACCAGCTCAGCGTCCAGTGGCCCGACGCCGCCCCCGTCGCCGTCTTCACCGGCGCCTTCAACCCGGGCGCCCTCTCCCTTACCACCTTCGACGGCGACAGCGACTTCGACGGAACCTCCGGCGCCACCCTCACCCAGCACCGCGCCTTCTCCGCGAGCGCCACCCTCTCCACCGAATCCATGTCCGCCTACATCGACAACTCCGACCGCGTCTTCGCCTTCAGCGCCGTCCAGATCGCCCTGCTCACCGCCCAGGGCGGCGACGTCACCCTCACCAGCC
>JAJDDH010000248.1 GCA_029260415.1 Phycisphaerales bacterium
AGGAACGCGCCCCCGCCCTGGTTCTCCGCCGTGACCAGCCCGCTCACCCCCGACGAGCCCAGCACCGCGTCGTCGAGCCCGTCGCCATTCAGATCGCCCGTGCCCAGGGCGCTCACGCCCGTGGGGACCGGCGCGGGCGCGCCGAAGGCGAACCCGCCCGACCCATCGTTGAGCAGCGAGACGAGCTCCGTGGGCTGCGACAGCACCGCCACCAGGTCGCCCAGCGCGTCGGCGTTCATCCGCCCACCCGCCAGGCGCACCACGGGGCGCCCCTCGGGCGAGGGCACGTCGGTCCGGCTGAAACTCGCGCCCGTGCTCAGCAGCACGCTGACCGAGCCCGAGCTGCTGCCCGCCGTCGCCAGGTCGTCGCGACCGTCATTGTTGAAGTCATCGCGGACCAACGCCGCGGGACCGGCGCCCACGAACGCGAACGTGCCCGAGACAAACCCGCCCGCCCCGTCGCCCAGCAGCGTGCTGACCGCGCCCAGCGCCTCGTGCGCCAGCGCCAGATCCGTGTGCCCGTCCCCGTTGAAGTCCCCCGTCGCGATGCTCGAGCCCGAGTTGAGCATCGGGGCGAGGCTTGCAACGCTGAACGTGCCCACGCCGGTGTTGAGCAGCACGCTCACGCTCCCGTCCGCGTTGATCGTCGCCAGGTCGCCCGCGTTGGCGCTGTCAAAGTCGCCCGACGCGATCCCGACAGGACCGTCGCCCACGCCCGTGCTGATCCCCGCGCCCAGCGTCCCGTCCTCAGCAACGGGGTAGACGATCACCACGTCCGACGCCTGCGAGCAGACCGCCACGTCCCGGACCTGGTCACCCGTGAACTCGCCCCCAACGCCCCGCAATGTCACGCTCCCCGCGGCGAACTCGTCGCTCAGCGTCAGCGAGGACAGCGCCGCCCCGGGCCCTGTCGTGTTGAGCAGCACCGCCATGTTCGTGCCCGAGCTCGTCGTCGCGATCACGTCGGCGCGGGCGTCCGCGTCGATGTCCCCGATCACGAAGCTCGTGGGCAGCCCGCGGGTGTCGATGATCTGATTGCACCCGTCAGCGTCGCCCGCCCGGGCGATAAGCATGTACGCGATGTGCGCCGACTTCTCAAAGCTGGGCGGGGGTGAGCCGCAGTCCGTCGGGCCCTGGTTGCACGAGCACCGCCCGTCGCCCCCGAAGATCGCCGCGGCCTCCATCGCCGCCATCAGCTTCGCCGGGATGTCCCCGGGCGTGAACCGGACCGCGTCCACCGCCGCCTGCACCACGGGCTCGCCCGTCAGGATGTTGCCCTGGATCGCGTAGACCAGGTCGCCCACCTGCCCGGTCTGCCCGCCCGCCCACGCCGCGTTGTCCACGCCCGAGTACGTCAGCGTCCGCCCCGTCACGTCGAGCATGCCGTACTGGCGGTTGTCGTGCCCGAGGTCGCTGACCGCCAGCGACGCGAGGATGTCCGCCGGAGCCGCGCCCTGGAGCATCATGTCGCGGATCACGCCCCGGTTCTGCCCGGACTGATCGACCGCCGACTGCGCCGTCGCCCCGCCAACGCCCGTGATCAGCACCGGTGTGTTGTGGCGCAGGTTGAACCCCGTCAGGCACGTCGCCGACGCGAGCGCCACCTCGCCCGTCCGCGTGTCGGCGATCAGGATCGACCACGTCGCCTGGGCGCTGCCCGCCAGCGCCGCGACCACGCCCACCCCAACACAGCTCAGCGCCCCAGCGCCCGGTCTTGCTCGACGAGATCTCATTCGCACGTCTCCCGGATTGACAGACTCAGGGTTCACAACGACAACCCAGAAGCTACCTCGGGCGCCGCCCGGAGCCAACACCCAAGGCCCCGATCAGCGCCGTCCGGGTGTTTCCACCGGGTCCAGCCCGTCCCTCGAGGTTACGGGCAGCCCGCGCCGAACGCGCCCAGGAACGCCAGCACGTCGTTGAAGTCGAACACGCCCACGGGCGTCGCCAGGTCCGCGGCGGGGTCCATCGACCCGAACGCGCTCAGGAACGCCAGCACGTCGTCAAAGTCCAGCACGTCGAACGGCTCGGACAGGTCCGCCGCGTTGCAGCCCATCGGCCCGGCGCTCTCCGCGACCATCCCGCGGATCACCAGCGCGTAGCCCTGCGAGCCCACGGCGACGCTCGTCCCCTTGACCCGCGCCACGTACGAGCCCGCGTTGATCGCCGTGGTGAGCACCATCTCCACGTTGTTGTCCTCGTCCGCCGAGCCCCCGGGAACGCTCGTGCCCCCGCTCAGGACGTTGCCCAGGAACGTGACGTCGGGCGTCACGATCTCCAGGTCCAGGTTGTTGACCGCGGCGGGGTTGGCCAGCAGCGACGCGGGGGCGTCGTGCCACACCAGCGTCACACGCAGCGCGCTCAGCGCCTGCGTCACCTCGAACGGAATCTCGACCATCTCCCCCGTGTCCAGCGCCTCGCCCGTGTTGTTGCGCACGTCGCGGATGACGATCGACTCGCTGGCGCCCTCCCCGCCGGGCAGGATCAGCGTCTCGTTGAGCTTGACGCGCCCCCACCCCTCCTTGTTGCCCGGGTACCCCGCCTCGTTGGTCATGTCCTGCGCCGAGTTGAGCAGCATCGCCTTCATCAGCGGGCCCGAGGGCGTCATCGTGTCGCCGGGCGTCGCGACGCCCGTGGGGTAGAAGCCTTCCATGAAGTACTGACGCACGAGCGCCGCGGCCCCCGCGACCTGCGGGCACGCCATCGACGTGCCCGTCGAGGCGAACACCGAGCACGCCGTGTTGTTGTCCGAGGAGTTGATCCCGCACCCGGGCGCGGTGATCTCGGGCTTGCGCCGCCCGTCGTTGGTCGGGCCCGCGCCGCCGGTGCACTGCACCTCCTGGATCGGCGTGTCGCCGCTGGCCGCGACCGCCAGCAGGTTCTTCGCGTTCTCCGGGTTGCGCAGCGACGAGAGGTTCGTCACCGCGAACAGCACCAGGTTGTCGTCGTTGAGCCAGGAATAGTTGTCGATCCCGCGCGTGAGCCCGTCGTAGTCCGTGGACCCGTCGTTGCCCCAGCTGTTCGTGTGGATCCGGGCGCCCTGGTTCGAGTGCAGCGTCAGACGCTGCTCGATCCCGTTCTGCGTGAACGAGGGCGTCGTGTTGAAAATCATCCGCGACATGTACGCCACGCCCCGGCTGTTGTCGAACACGCCCGAATCGCCCACCGCAGAGCCCGCAACGTGCGTCCCGTGCGCATCATTGAAAATCATCGACTGGTTGAACGCCTCGATCTTCCGGTGGTCCGGTCCGATCGGGTCGCCCTCCGGGTCGCTGAACGAGCAGTGATCCACGTCCACACGCCCGTCCATCACCGCGATGATCTGGTCCTCGCCGCGGATCCCCGCGTCGTACACCGGGTAGTACCCGGGCTGGTTGGACTGCACGATCCATCGCGACGAGTTGTTGCGGAACGTGATCTCCGGCGCGTCCTCGACCCACATCACCTGCGGGATCGCCGCGAGCCTCTGCGCGTCGGCGCGCGTCGCGGTCAGCTGCACCAGCCGCCGGTCGCCCTCGAGTGAATCCGCCACCACCTGCACGCCGTCGATCGCGCCCATGCCTTCGAGCGCCGCGTCCCGGTCAGCGCCGGGGAACAGCCACACCCGCACCGCCAGCTCGCCCCGGTCCTGGACCGCCAGCAGCGACTCGTCGTGCGTGCGCAGCACCAGGCCCAGATCGGGCGACACCTTCCACTCGTCCAGGAACGCGCCCGCCCAGGTTACAAAGCCCAGCCCGCGCACCGCGTTCAGGTCCGCCCCGGACAGGTCCGCGACGTACGCGTGATCGGGCAGGTACTCGCCCAGTCGCACGCCCGCGCCCTCGATCAGCGCCCGGCGCTCGGGCGTGATGGGCCCGTCGAGCACGATCAGCTTCGCCCCGTCCACACGGACCCCGGGGCGGGCCGCCCGCTTGAGCAGGCTGTCGCCGTCACCTAGCCGCACGATCCCGGTCTTGAGGCGCAGCGTGCCCGACACCTGGCCGTCGGCGCTCTCGCCCACGCCCTGCGCCAGCCCGCACGCCATCACCATCGCGCCAGCGGCGCACACCATCATCCGGGATCGACTCTGCGACATGCAATCACCCTCTCACGCGGGCCTGGCCTGCGTGCTGTTTGTGGACGGACCAACACCCGGACGAACGCCCGAGCCCCGGCCTATTCGCGGCATACCCCTTACATGTGCCCCAAAATCTCGGAATTGCCAGCCAAGACGCCCCCCGACCGATCGGATTCCGTTCGGAACCCCGCCCACCGCCCGCTCTCGGACGCCCCGGGACCGAGAACGCTCAGCCCCGGTCGCGGTCCTTCTCCAGGCGCCCCATCACCCGACGCAACGCCCGGATCGTCTGGTCCGACACGTGATGCTCGATCCCCTCGGCGTCGATCTCCGCCTGACGCTTGCCCACACCGATCGACCGCAAAAACCCCAGCACCACCTCGTGCCGCCTCCTGCTCTCGCGGGCCATCGCCTCCCCCGCCTTGGTCAGCAGCAACGGCCTCCGGCTCTCGGCCACCACCAGCCCGCACTCGCTCAGCCGCCTGACGATCCGCACCACCGTGACGTGGCTCACGCCGAACATCTGCGCCAGATCCTTGTTCCGGCACTCGCCCCGCTGCTCGATCACCTGCGCGATCGCCTCGACGTAGTCCTCGGCCGTCTCGTCCCGGTGCGCCGCCCGCGTCCGCTTGAACGCCTCCGCCCGGTCCCCGACTGTCTCACGCTCTTGACCCAACGCAACCTCCAGAGGGGCCATCCTACCCGCCCGTCAGCGCCGCGCCCGCGTCCCGCGCGTTGATCCCCGCGATCTGCGCGACCTTCTCGGGTGAGGTCTGTCCCCTGACGATGCTCACCCGCCCGGTGCGCACTCCCAGAGCCTTCGCGAGCAGCCCGCACACCGCCCTGTTCGCCCTGCCGCCCTCGGGCGGGGCGCTCACGCGCACCTTGAGGCGATCACCGCCGGGTGATTCAAGTGTGCCCGCGATCTGGTCACGTCGCGCGCCGGGCACGACCTTGAGGCTGATGAGCACACCCCCGTCGCCGTCGTCCTCGATCATGACTCGCTCTCAGCCGGGGCAGGCGACGCTCAGCAGCCCGACCAGCTCGAGCGCGTCCGCCGCGTCGATGATCGTATCGCCCGTCAGGTCCGCGCCCGGATCGCCCGCGAGGAACAGCCCCAGAAACGCGATGGCATCCGAGAAATCCAGCCCGCCCGAGCGGTCCACGTCCGCCCGGTGCCACGCGATGATCTCCAGGTCGCTGCCCCCCCCAATACCCGTGAGCACGCGCACGCGCCCGTCCGCCCAGGCCAGCTCGATCGAATCGAACGCGTCGGCGCCGCCCAGCCCCAGGTGCAGCGCCGTCTCGCTGGAACCGAGGTAGGTCGCCGAGC
Organism: Phycisphaerales bacterium; assembly: GCA_029260415.1. Lineage (GTDB taxonomy): Bacteria > Planctomycetota > Phycisphaerae > Phycisphaerales > UBA1924 > JAJRXR01. Next base: position 5,391 of record JAJDDH010000248.1, read on the forward strand.
CGTCCACCACGCGCACGATCTCCCGCGCCCCCGCCCGCGCCGTGACCCGCGTCCCCAGCCCCCCGGGCGCCAGGCACGGGTTGACGAACGTGCGCAGGCGCAGCGTCACCCCCGACACGGGATCGTCCTGCTCGTTGCGGAACATCCGCATCACGCCGTTGCCGTCCACGATCACCACGTCCCGGTCGCCGTCAAGGTCATAATCCAGCGTCACCAGCGCCCGCCCCTGCCCGACGAAGACCAGCCCGCTCGCGCCCGCGATCTCGTCGAAGGCCAGCCCCTCGCCCTGTTCCAGGCGGTTGAGGTAGACCCGGGCGGGGACCGCCGGGAAGCTGCTCCACCCGCCCGTCGCCAGCAGGTCCAGGTCGCCGTCCAGATCCAGATCGACCAGCTCCGTCCCCCACCCCCAGCCCGCGTTGTGCACACCCATCGCCCGCGCGCGCTCGACGAACGTCACCCGCCCCTCGTCGTCGAGTTCTTGGACGTACAGCGTGTTCCCGCACGAGTCCGAAGGCGGCGGGAAGTAGATGTTCGTCATGAACCAGTCCAGGTCCCCGTCCCCGTCCACATCCCCCACGCTCGCGCCCATGCCGTTGCAGTCGTGCGTGATCCCCGCCTCGAGCGTGCGATCGACAAACGACTCACCGCCGACGTTCTCGTAGTACCGGCTCGTGCCGAAGTCGTTGGTCAGCAAGAGTTCTGGATAGCGATCGCCCGTCATGTCCACGAAGCGAGGCGTGAACCCGCGCAGGCGATCCGTCTCCAGGCCGACCAGCTCCGTCACGTCCGTGAAGCGGGGCACGCCCAGCGCGTCGTTGCCCTCGTTGCGGAACAGGCGGTTGCCCCCGGGCGCGTCGATCCAGGCGCTGACGAACAGGTCCAGGTCGCCGTCCAGGTCGTAGTCCCCGAAGCCGGCGCCCATGCCGTCGGTCACCTGCGAAACCCGGTTCACGCCCGCGATCTGCGCGACCTCCTCAAAGCTGCGCCCATCGCCCGACGCCCGGTTCAGGAACAGCCGGCAGTGCGTCGGCCCGGGCGCGCCCGGCGCGTCGCCGTACGACACGATGAACAGGTCTGCCCACCCGTCCTTGTTCACGTCCCCGACTGCGACGCCCCCGGTGCGCCGGCGCTGGTCGATCCCCCACTTCTGGGCTTGGTCCTCGAACGTCCCGTCGTGCTGGTTGATGTACAGGCGGTCGGGCTCGACGCCGCCCGCGGGGGCGAAGAGGTCGGGCCAGCCGTCGTTGTTGAAATCCGCGACGCAGGCGCCGCCGACCATCTGGTGGTGATTGCCCGGGTAGCCGCTGGCGCAGGCGTACACGCCGTTGACCCCGGCCTGGGCGCCGATCTCGGTGAACGACAGGGTCTGCGCGCACAGCGAGCCACCCACGAGCGTGGGCAGCATGCACACCAAGGTCTGCGCTGCGCGTTCCCTCACCCCGCCGTAGTACCACGACGCGGGTTCGTGTTCAAGCCTCGGCCTGGCTGGACACCCTGGGGTTGCGTCTTCTCGGCCCGTGGATCGCCGTCACGCTGCCGCGGGACTGCCCCAGCTCCCGGATCGGGCCCAGGCTGATCCGCTCGCAGGCCCCCTTGGCGTTGGCCTTGGAATACTCGCACCCGATGAAGTTTCGCCCCAGCGCGTGGGCGACGACGCCCGTCGTGCCCGAGCCCAGGAAGGGATCGAGCACCAGATCACCCTCGTTGGAGCTGCACTCGATGACGCGCTCCAGGTAGACCTCGGGCAGCTGGGTGTCGTGCCCGGGGCGGCGCTCCTTGTTGTTGCCCTGGATGCGCCCCCAGTACTTGCCGTACCAGACGTCCATGGGCACGCGCAGGCCCGAGGGCATGCCGTCGCGCTTCTCTTCCGTGCGCGCGTCGAAGTAGATCGAGCGCCGGTCGGATGTTTCGAGGATCGGGTCGGGGTTCCAGGTCTTGAGCTCGGGGTCCTTGCAGAAGTACAGCGCGTGGACCTTGGAGTTGATGAACTTGCCGCGCGTGTTCTGGCCGAAGCGGTAGTGCCACACACACCAGTTGACCATCGTCATGGTCTTCTTCAGGTGCACCACGATCTCCGCGGCCCAGGTATCCGGGATGTTCACCCACATCGAGCCCGAGGGCTTGAGCGCGTTCGAGCACAGGTCCAGCCACTCGTAGGTGAAGTCGAGGTACTCGCCCTCGGACATCGCCTTGTCGTCCCAGACCTTGTTCCCGCCCGAGTTGCCCGCCATGTGCTTGTCGTAGTCACGCGCCCAGTTGAAGGGCGGATCGGCGAAAACCAGATCGACCTGCTTCTTCTTGACCTCGGGGATGGTCGGCAGCACCGCCCGGCAATCCCCCAGGTACGCCCGCGCCTCGACCTTGGTCTTGGGGTGGATGACGGAGGAGGGCTTGGCCTTCGTGGGCGCGCGCATGACCGCGGGTTTCTTGGTGGAGTCTTTGCTGGGCATGGGAGCGTGGAGGATAGCGCATCTCGCGCCGTTGCGCCAGAGGGCTCAGTCTTGGTGGGGCCGGTTTCCAGCCGGCCCGAGCGGGTTGTGCTCGGGGGTGGGGTCGCCGTGGGCCGTCACCATCAAACTCACGCTGGACCACATGTCGTCTCGGAACTCCCGCCAGGGACCCGAGGCGGGTGTGTGTGATGACCTCAAGGACAATCGCCTGTGCAGTGACCGGCAGAACCTCATCATGGACGTGCGCGACGGCCGAACCCCACAACCTGTCGGTTCAAGTACAAGATCACGGCAGACGCGAGCCCACTCCGATTCATCGAGCCACCTAGGCGAACCCAACCCCACCACATCCAACTCGATGATCGACAAGGCGCCATCACCAACGATCAGGTTCGATGGCTTGCTGTCCCGATTGAACAGGCCGCGGCGCCAAAGCTGTGCGAGGTGATCCGCGAGACTCTCCGTCAGTCGCTTGAGTTCCGTCACCTCGTGTGATTCCGACATGAACGCCAGCACCGTCTTCCCCGCGAGCGCCTCCATGATCAGACACTCAACCTCCACCCCATCCCGCCGCCCGTACACAACCGCCTTTGGCTCGGCCGTCCGAAACCCGTGCCTCATCAGCAGCTCCGCGCCGCGCCAGTGGCGGAACGCGTGTGTCTTGCGCACCAGCTTCTGCAGTTTCCGCTTAAAGCTATCGATCGGCTCGCACTTGATCACCAGCGTCATCGGGCGCTTCTGCACGACCAGCTCCGCCCGCCACACGCTCGATGTCGGCTTGTCGCTGAGCAGCTCGGCCTGGTCCCAGTCCACCCCCGCCAGCGCCCGCGCCCACTGATCCGGCGCGTACCCCGCCCCCGAGGCGTACTTGGCGACCTTGAGCCCTTCCGTCGGCGGGACCAGCATCGGGGTAGCCTACCCCAGCCATGCCCCGAGACCTCTCCATCGCCATCGTCTGCAAGGACAACGCCGACACCATCGGGCGGGTCCTCGATTCGGTCTCGGGCCTGGCCCGCGAGATCGTCTGCGTGGACTCGGGCTCGACCGATGGCACGCTGGACCTGCTCGCTGGCGCGGGCACCCGCGTCGAGAACTCCGACTGGCTCGGGCACGTCAGGACCAAGCAGAGGGCCCTCGAGGCCTGCACGGCGGAGTGGGTCCTGTGCCTGGACTCCGACGAGCCCGTCATGCCCGACCTGCGCGCCGCCGTAGAACGCTGCGTGGACACCAACGACCCCTGCGTCGTCGGCGCCCGCGTCAACCGCAAGGTCTGGTACTGCCCCGGGCAGCGCGGGGGCGA
>JAJDDH010000249.1 GCA_029260415.1 Phycisphaerales bacterium
TCGGACGGGCTGGGCGCGACCTTCAGCTCGCCCGTCTCCTCATCGACGCACAGGCGCCAGGCCCGCTGCAGGAAGCGGTAGAGCCCGATGGTGTCCTTCGTGTTCCAGGGCTTGGAGGCTTCCAGCGGGCCCATGTACATCTCGTAGAGCCTGAACGTGTCGGCGCCGTACTCCGCGATCACGTCATCCGGGTTGACCACGTTCTTGAGCGATTTGCTCATCTTCGCGGTGATGAGCTTCACCGGCGTCCGGTTGGCGATCTCGAGGTACCGCCCGTCGCTGATCTCTTCGACCTCGTCCACCGCAACCAGGCTCTTGTCGTCGCGCTGGAACGCGTGGCTCGTGATCAGCCCCTGGTGGAACAGCTTCTGGAAGGGCTCGCTCGTGGAGACGTGCCCCAGGTCGTACAGCACCTTGTGCCAGAACCGGGCGTACAGCAGGTGCAGCACCGCGTGCTCGCTGCCCCCGATGTACAGGTCGACCCCGCCCCCGCCCATCCAGTACGACTCCGCCTCCTCGCCCACGAGGCGGTCGCTGCGCTTGGGGTCGCAGTAGCGCAGGTAGTACCAGCACGAGCCGGCCCACCCGGGCATCGTGTTCGTCTCCCGCGTGACGGGCGCCTTGGGGTCGAGCCCCGCGACCCCCGCCTCGCCCGCGGTCGTCTTGAGCCAGTCCGCCGCCTTGCCCAGCAGCGGCTGCGGGTCCTCGGACTCGACGGGCTGGTAGTCGGTCATCTTGGGCAGGGCCACGGGCAGCGCGCTGTCGCCCACCGCGTGGTGGTTCCCCCGCGCGTCGTAGACGATCGGGAACGGCTCGCCCCAGTACCGCTGCCTGCTGAACAGCCAGTCCCGCAGCTTGTAGTTGATGCGCCTGGCGCCCGCCTTGTTCGCCTCGAGCCACTCGATCATCCGGCGCTTGGCGTCCATCACGCCCAGCCCGTTGAGGAAGCCCGAGTTGATCGCCACGCCGTCGCCCGTGTACGCCTCGCCCTCGAACCCCTCGGTGGGCTGCACGGTTCGCACGATTGGCAGCTCGAACGCCTTGGCGAAATCCCAGTCGCGCTGGTCCTGCGCCGGGACGGCCATGATCGCCCCCGTGCCGTAGCCCATGAGCACGTAGTCGCTCGTCCAGACGGGGATCACCTCCTCCGTCGCGGGGTTCACGGCGGAGATCCCCGTGAACACACCGGTCTTCTCCTTGGACTCCTGACGCTCCACGTCCGAACGGTTCTTGGCCCACTGCACGTAGTTGGACAGGCGTTTGACGTCCACGCCCCCGCGGGCCTCGTCGATCGCCATCTCCACCAGCGGGTGCTCGGGCGCGACGACCATGTACGTCGCGCCGAACGCGGTGTCCGGGCGCGTGGTGAACACGCGCAGCGCCTCGCCCGTGGGCGAGCCCGCCCTGTCCACCAGCGGGAAGTCGATCTCCGCGCCCTCGCTCCGCCCGATCCACTCGCTCTGCATCGTCTTGGTTGAGCTGGGCCAGTCCACGCCCTCGAGCCCCTCGAGCAGGCGGTCGGCGTACGACGTGATCCGCAGCATCCACTGGCGCAGCGGCTTGCGCAGCACCGGGAAGCCCCCGCGCTCGCTCCGCCCGTCGATGACCTCCTCGTTGGCCAGCGCCGTGCCCAGCTTCGGGCACCAGTTGACGGTCTGCTCGCCGATATAGGCAAGCCGGTACGAATCGATGATCGCGCGCTTCGTCTCCTCGTCGAGCGTCGCCCACGCGCCCGCGTCGGTCCCCCCGGGCAGGTCACCCGCGCCCGAGTACTCCGCGGCGTCCGGGTTCAGACAGACCTTCCGCCTACCCGCGTCGAACTCACCCACCAGCTCCTCGATGGGCCGGGCCCTCTTCGTCGCCGGGTCGAACCACGAGTTGTACAGGCGCAGGAAGATCCACTGCGTCCACTTGTAGTAGTCCTCGTCGATGGTCCCGTACTCGCGCGACCAGTCGTAGCAGAACCCGAACCGCTTGAGCTGCCTGCGGAAGTTGTCGATCGCCGTCCGCGTGGTCACCTCGGGGTGCACGCCCGTCTGGATCGCGTACTGCTCCGCGGGCAGCCCGAACGCGTCCCACCCCATCGGGTGCAGCACGTTGAACCCCTGCATGCGCTTGTAGCGGGCGATGATGTCCGTCGCCGTGTACCCCTCCGGGTGCCCCACGTGCAGTCCCGCGCCGGATGGGTACGGGAACATGTCCAGCACGTAGTACTTGGGGCGCGAGGGCACGAACGCCGGGTCGCCCGGGTTGGCCTGGGCGAACACGCCGCGCTGCTCCCACCAGTCCTGCCAGCGGGTCTCGATCGACTCGGCCAGGGCCGCGGAGTACCGGTGCGCCGGCCCCGCCGGGGCGGCCATCTGCTCTTGAGAGGCTGTCTGTTCGCTCACGCCAAGGCTCCTGCATCCAGTGGGGCCAACTCTACCCCCGATATGGCCCGCTCCCGCCCGACACCCCAACCCAGGATCCAGACCCCAAAACCAAGCACGCCCCGCGAGAGCGGGGCGCAGCGACACGACAACATCACCCACTCGGTGGTCAGTCCCTCGGAGGGGTCGTCTGGGAACCTGAAAGGGGCGAGTCGGCGCTCATGGGCAAGTCTATCGGCACGCCGTGACCCGATCCTCACCCCGCCCGGCGCTTCTTCTCCTCCAGCAGGCGTTTGGCCTCGCCCGCCAGATAAAAGCTCCCCGTCACCAG
>JAJDDH010000250.1 GCA_029260415.1 Phycisphaerales bacterium
CGTTGCTCCGCCCCTGGCGGATCATGTTGACGCTCTGGGCGTTGGTGCGGGCGCGGTCGGGGTCGGTGTAGGGGTCAAAGAACGTGGCGTGGATGTTCCCCTGCAGGAAGTCCGAGTGCCCGTCGAGGAAGACCCAGTTGCCGCCGTCCTCGCCGTGGTTGTCCTGCTCGGCGTAGGACTGATCGATGTACCCGTCCTCGCCCTCGTACTTGCCCGGGTCACCCGAGAGACCCACGTCCATCCACTGGTTGTTCTGGTAGAACGAGTTGGTGCGGATGTCGTTGCCGTTGGTCTCGTCGCCCCAGAGCGGGGCGGGCGCGACGATGGTGGGCTCGTTGAGCTTGAAGCCGACGATGTACATGTAGCTGATGTTGTAGGAGATGACGTTGGGCTCGCCGCCGGGCGCTTCGGGGGTCTTCTGGACGCCGTTCTCGTAAAGCGTGTTGATCCACATCGGGGGGCGCCCGTAGTAGTAATCCTCTTTGTCAGAGGGGCAGAGCAGGGTCTCGAATCCGGAGACGTAGCTGAGCAGCAGGGGCTCGTCGTTGCCGTCGGCGTACTCGTTGATGTGCCCGGGCACGCCCCAGTACCCGACGTCGCCGGTGCCGCCCGGGCCGGACGCGACGCCGTCGCCGATCTGGCGGAGGCTGAAGAGGCCGGCGACGCCGCCGTAGACCCACTGGGCGTCGATCTTGCCCGTGAACTGCGCGTTGTTGGGGATGGGCTGGACGGGGAACCAGTCGCGCTGGTCGCTGGCGTAGGTGAACATGGCGATGCCCATCTGGCGGGTCCCGGCCAGGCACTTGGCGGTCTTGGCGCTCTCGCGGGCAGCGCCCAGGGCCGGCAGCAGGATGCCGATAAGCAGAGCGATGATCGCGATGACGACCAGCAGCTCGATCAGGGTGAACGCCCGGGGCGTTCGTCGTTGATGGGGTGAACTCATCGGGGGACTTCCTCGTCGCCTCGGGCGATGGCGGGTCCTCGGACCCATCTGCATCGCGTGCGGGCGTTGAGAACACCATAATGGTCTTATGTTCATCCCGTCAACGCCGGGCGAGCAGATGGCGGGAGGGGTGACGCAAGATTGAACGGGGCAGGGGTCGGGCGAATCCCCCAATTTGCCCGGCCGCCCCCCCGGGTCACCCCTCCAGAGTGAAATCTTTCCGGGACCGGCCGATTCTCTCGCTTCAAGCCCCGGGGTTGGCTAATCTGACAGGTTGGGGCGGAATATGGCCCCAGCACGAGGAATCGGGCGGCGGTCGCTGCCCGGGAAATCTGTCGCCGAGCGGCGAGGCGCCGCGCGAGCGTTTATCAAGATTCAGAGGGAGATACGAGATGCGGAAGTCCACAGTAGTTTCAGCGGCCACACTTGCGGCCCTTGCCGGGTCCGCCCTGGCTCAGCCCGTAGTTGACGGTGTCTACGACGCCGGGACCGAGGGCTCGTTCTACGGTGACGTGCTCTGGTCCCAGAACCAGCCCACCGCCTTCGGCGATAGCGAGGCCGGCGAGTTCACCGGCGGCGATTTCGGTGACCCCCCCGGCGACGTCATGACCGGCGTCGAGATCTGCATTCCCCTGACCGCCATCGGCGGCGCCCTCGAGTCCTCGGGCGGAACCTCCGCCTTCCAGCTCGCCGGCTGGGTCAACTCGGGTGATCGCACCTTCATGTCCAACCAGCTCGTCCACGCGGGCGACCTGCCCATCGACACCAACAACCTCGGCGGCGCCCCCGACTTCACCGCCCTGGGCGGGACACAGCACGAGGGCATGACAGCCAACGCCGGCGCGATCGTCGTCGATGGTCAGCTCGACGCCAACTACGGCGCTGCCCAGTTCCTCCAGACCAACTTCACCGGCTTCGGCAACTCGACCGTCGGCACGGAGATCGGTGGCGGCGGCTCCGAGATCGACGCGGTCTACGCCGCAACCGATGGTGTGAACCTGTACCTGTTCATCTCGGGCAACCTCGAGGCCAACGGCAACGGGCTCGACCTGTACATCGACTCCGACGCCAACGCGGGCACCGGCTCGACCGTGCTGGGCGCGGGCGCGGGCGCGGGCGGGTTCATCATCGACGGCCAGTCCGGCCTCGCCTTCGACGCCGGCTTCGGCGCCGACTTCCTCGTCTCTGCCGACGCCTGGAACGACGACGGCGACGACGGCACCACCCCCAACGTCCCCCGTCTGCACGCCGGCCCGGTCGCGGGCGCCATCGACGACCAGGGCTCGCTGGCCGGCTACGGCGCCGCGAGCGCGGGCGCCCTGGCCAACGGCTACTCCATGGGCGTGGACAACTCCAACATCGCGGGTGTCATCGGCACCGCCTCCGCCTCCTCGCCCGTCGCGCCCGACGCCGACTGGGGCTACGGCTCCGAGCTGGACAACGTCCGCGCCTACATCGACATGTCCGAGGGCGTCATGGGCCGCCTGTACGTCTTCGTCGGAGGCAACGCGGAGAACAACTTCAACAAGATCAACTTCTTCATCGACTGCGCCCCGGGCGGCCAGGGCACCCTCCGCAACGACAACATCGACATCAGCTTCAACGGCCTCAACCGCATGGCAGACCTCGTCTTCGACGCCCCCTTCACCGCCAACTACTGGCTCAACGTCAACATGGGCGTTGACGGTGGCTCGGGCAACCTGCAGAACTACACCGACGCCGCGGTCATCCGCACCGACGGCGTGCTCCTCGATCCCTTCTTCCTGCTGACCGCCGACTACGGCTCGTTCTTCGGCGGCTTCGTCACCGACGGCACGGGCGTGCCCGTCATGGACCCCGTCCAGCTCATGGACTTCTCCGGTCCCACGTTCGATGAGCAGGACGGCTTCCTCGCCAGCCTCTTCTCCAACTACGCCCCGAGCGCGTCGGTCGATGTCGGCCTCGACATCCTCCTGGGCAACCTCCCCTCGGGCTCCCTCCCCCCGGTTGGTCTGCTCGAGGTCAACATCGACAACTCCAACACGGGTGGCGTGACCGCCAACGACGCGGCCGTGCCCAGCGTCGCAGACGCCCCCAACGTCAACTCCGGCATCGAGTTCTCCGTCGATCTCAATGAGCTCGGCTGGGACGGCGTGCAGGACATCCTGCTCACCGGCTGGGTCGCCTCGGGCGGGTTTGACTTCGTCTCCAACCAGGTCATCGGTGGTCTCCCCGCCGGGGACAACTTGGGCGAGGTCTCCCTGATCGACTTCAACGCGATCGACGGCGTCCAGTACATCAACCTCTCCGCGGCGCCTCCCGGCGGCTGCAACGACGCCGACCTGGCCGAGCCCTTCGGGACCCTCGACTTCTCCGACGTCATCGCCTTCCTG
>JAJDDH010000251.1 GCA_029260415.1 Phycisphaerales bacterium
GCCTCAAGCCCGCGACGGACCAGATCGAGAAGGTCGAGGCGGACCGGCGCAACCGGACCATCGTCGAGGCGGTCGTGAGCCACAACTCCCCGCTCGTGCGCCGCACCGTCCGCGAGAGCCAGTTCCGCACGAGGTACAACGCCGCGATCATCGCCGTGCACCGAGGGGGCGTGCGCATCAAGAAAAAGATCGGCGACATCGTCCTGCTCCCGGGCGACACGCTGCTGCTCTCGACGCACGCGGGCTTCGTCCCCGCGTTCCGCAACTCGGACCACTTCTACCTCGTCTCGAACATCGACAACGCGCGCGACGTGCGCCACGAGCGCGCCTGGCTCTCGATGGGCATCATGGGCGCGCTGGTCATCCTCCTGACCGTGCCCATCCCCGGGTACACCATCGAGCCCGTGGGCGCGGGCCTGCTCGCGGCCGTCGCGATGGTCCTCACCCGCTGCTGCACGGGAACTGTCGCCCGCTCGAGCATCAACTGGCAGGTGCTCATCGTCATCGCCAGCGCCATCGGCGTCGGGCGCGCCATGGACCAGACGGGAACCGCCCAGTGGATTGCCCACGGCATCTTCTCGCTCGTGGGCCCCCTCGGGCCCCACGCCGCGCTCGCCGGGCTGTTCGTCTCAACCACCGTGTTTGCTCAGCTGGTCACCAACAAGGCTGCGGCGGTGCTCATGTTCCCCATCACAATGGCCGTCGCCGCGGACATGGGCGTCAGCCCTGAGCCCTTCGTCATCACCCTCATGCTCGCCAGCGCCTGCTCGTTCCTCTCGCCCGTGGGCTTCGTGACCAACCTCATGGTCTACGGCCCCGGGGGCTACCGCTTCACGGACTACATCCGCCTGGGGCTGCCCCTGACGATCATGGTCCTGATCCTCACCCTGCTCATCGCCCCCAGGGCGTTCCCCTTCGCGCCGCCCACTCCGACCACGGGCGAGATCCCGATTGAGGCCCCGATCCCCGCGATCTCGCCCTGAACCCGTGTCCCCCCAGCGGGGTACTGACCCTCAAGCCAAGCCCCCGCCCGGTCGATTCTGGGACCGGGGCGATCCCGCCCCCAAAGATCATCCGTGCGCGCTGCGAGAGCGTTGTCCGAAGGAGCCCATGCCCGCCAACCGCCGGACCATCCTGATCATCAGCCAGGTCTACCCCCCGGACGCCGCGGCGGTGGGCCAGCACTTCCACGACGTCGCCGCCGCACTCGTCAAGCGCGGTCGCCCCGTCAAGGTCATCACCAGCGCCCGCGGCTACGACGACGCGAGCCAGACCTACCCCGCCCGCGAGACCCGCGACGGCGTCGAGATCCGACGCCTCCCGCTCTCCTCGTTTGGCAAGGCCTCCATCCCCGTCCGCCTGCTCGCCCAGATGCTCTTCCTCGTCCAGGCCATCGCCCACGGGCTCTTCACCCGGAACCTCGGCTCGCTGTTCGTCAGCACATCCCCGCCCATGTGCGCCGCAGGCGCCCTGGTCATCCGCGCCCTGCGCCGCGTGCCGCTGACGTACTGGGTGATGGACGTCAACCCGGACCAGGTGATCGAGCTGGGCAAGATGAAGCCCGACGCGCTGCCGTGCAAGGTGATGCGCATCTTCCAGCGGGCGGTGCTCAAGCGGGCCAAGGACGTGGTCGTGCTCGACCGGTTCATGGGCGAGCGAATCAACGCGATGCGAGACGTGAGCGTGAAGCTCTCGGTGATCCCGCCGTGGGCGCACGACGACGTGCTCGAGTCGATCGAGCACGACGCCAACCCCTTCCGTGACGAGCACAGCCTGCAGAACAAGTTCGTGGTGATGTACTCGGGCAACCACGGGTACTCCACGCCCGTGACGACGGTCCTCGACGCCGCGGTCCGCATGAAGGACCGCGACGACGTCGTCTTCGCCTTCATCGGAGGCGGGGTCGGCAAGGACGACGTGCGCCGGACCATCCGCGAGCAGAACCCGGGCAACATCATCGATCTGCCCTACCAGCCGCTGGAATCGATCAAGTACTCGCTGTCCGCCGCGGACCTGCACGTGGTGACTGTTGGTCCCGACGTGGTGGGCGTGGTCCACCCCTGCAAGGTCTACGGCGCCATGGCCGTCGCCCGCCCGATCCTGCTCGTCGCGCCGGACCCCTGCCACGCGTCGGACCTGATCCGGGCCCACGACATCGGCTGGCACGTGGCGCACACAGACGTGGAGGCGTGCGTGCGGGCCATCGAGACCGCGATCGAGGCGGGCGAGGCCCGCCGGCGCGAGATGGGCGCCAGCGCCAAGAGCGCGGTCAACGGCGACCTGCACTCGAGCAACTCGATCGCGCGCGTCTGCGACGTGATCGAGCGGGACCTGCCCGACACGCCCAGCCCGACCAAGAAGCCTTCCCCCGCGCCCGCCCACGAGCACGCCGCCTGAGAGGACGCCCGATGACCGAGACCACCACCATGACCGAGCCCCAGGCGAGCGACCAGGCCAACGCCGAGCCCAAGCCCGTTGAGAAGCCCCAGCCGGGCCTCCCGGGCTGGAGCAAGGACACGGTCACCAAGTACGTCTTCATCCAGAACGAGCCGTTCTTCCTGCCCAAGGTGCTCGACAAGTACCTCCGCGAGTTCGCGGGCACGACCGCTGGCATCAACGTCCAGTCCGTTGCCCAGGGCAAGCGGACCGTCTTCCAGACCGCGATGGACCTGCTCAAGATGTACGGCCCGTGGTACTTCCAGTGGAAACTCCGCAACTTTGTCTGGCGCAAGCTCAAGGGCAAGCTCGTCAACGACGCGCTCGGTTCCACCAAGCACTGCTACTCCGTGGGCGCGGTCGCTAAGAAGTACGGCGTCCCCCTGCACGACATGCCCGACGTGAACGCCGACGAGTTCCGCCAGATGCTGGCCGACAACGGCGTGGACTTCATTGTCTCCATCTCGGGCACGCAGCTGTACCGCAAGAAGCTCCGCGAGCAGACGCCCCTGGGCATCGTCAACTGCCACGGCGCGCTGCTGCCCAGGTACCGGGGCCTCATGCCCAGCTTCTGGACCCTGTGCAACGACGAGCCCGTCGGGGGCGTCAGCGTCCACTTCGTCGACGCCAAGCTCGACAACGGGCCCATCGTCGTGCAGAAAACGTACAAAATCCACAAGCACGACACCCTCGAGGACGTGATGGCCCGGTCCAAGGATCTAGCCGCGGAGGCGATCATCGAGTGCGTCAAGAACGTTGAGGCGGCCGCCCTGCGCGGCGAGCCGGTCGAGACGATCCCGAACCCCGAGGCCGAGCAGTCGCACTACTCGATGCCCACCAAGGACGACGTCAAGCGGTTCAAGGACGCGGGGCACAAGTTCTTCTAAAGCTCACATTGACCCAGCACCACGACCAACTCGTCCACGCGCTCTCCTTCGATATCGAGGACTGGTTTCACATCGTAGAAATCGCAGCCGTCGAGGACCCCGCCAAGTGGCCCAAGCTCCACGCGCAGTCCACCCTCGTCGAGCGGTACACCGATCACATCCTGAGCATCTGCGATGCGCACGACGCCAAAGCCACGTTCTTCATGCTCGGGTGGGTCGCCGACAAGCACCCGCGGCTGGTCCGGCGCATCGCCGACGCGGGGCACGAGCTGGCGACGCACTCGTTCTGGCACCGCAAAGTCTACGAGCTCACCCCCGAGGTCTTTGCCGAGGACATCGCCGAGTCGATCGCCGCGATTCGCGCGGCCCCGGGGCTGAGCGACATCCCCATCAGGGGCTTCCGCGCGCCGAGCTTCTCCATCACCCCCGGCACGGAGTGGGCATTCGACGTCCTGCTCGACCACGGCATCGAGTACGACGCCTCGCTCTTCCCCGCCCCCCGCGGGCACGGCGGGTACGCCTGCCCCCAGGGCTTCCACGTCCTCACCGCCCCCTCCGGGCGGACCATGCCCGAGCTGCCCATGTCCGTCGCCAGCTACGGGCCCAAGAAGGTCTGCTACTCGGGCGGCGGGTACATGCGACTGCTCCCCAAGCCCATGATCCACCGGGGGGTCAGGCAGGAAGCCGCGGCCGGGCGACCGACCGTCGTCTACCTCCACCCGCGCGACTTCGCCCCCGACTGCCCGCGCGTGCCCATGCCCCCCCACCGACGCTTCAAGTGCTACGTGGGCACGAAGACGACCACGTCCAAGCTCGAATCGCTGCTGTCGTGCTACCGCTGGGACACGTGCCAGCGCGTCATCGACCTGGCCCGAGGCGAGGCGCCCGAATCACTTCGCGAGACCATCGACCCCGAGGCCAACGCCCCCGCCGCCTGAAGATGACCTGCACCGATCCAATCATCCTCATCGGCACGCACCGCTCGGGCACGACCTGGCTGGGCGACGCTTTCAGCCGTCACCCGGACCTGGCGTACTGGGAAGAGCCCCGACACGTCTGGACCTGGGGCAACGCCTACACGCCCGACGATGTGCTGACGGAAAGCAACGCCAAGCCCAGGGTCAAGGCGCACATCCGCAAGGCGTTCGACGCCTTCGTGCGCGAGCATGGCAAGGCCCGCCTCGTGGAGAAGACGCCCAGCAACACGCTGCGCGTGCGCTTCGTCCGCGAGGTCTTCCCCGAGGCGCGGATCATCATGGTCGTGCGCGATGGGCGCTCGGTGCTGCGATCCACCGACGAGATCATGTCCGGGGGCGTGCCCATGTCCAAGATCATCGATCGCGCCCGCCAGACCCCCCTGCTCGAGTGGCCCGCCTTCGCGGGCCAGGCCGGGGGAGCGCTGCTGCGCAAGGTCACGGGTAAAAAACTCGCCTATTGGGGCCCGCGCCCGCATGGCTGGAAATCGTGGGTCGGCGCCGATCACCCGGACGTGATCCTCGCGCGCCAGTGGGCCGGGTGCATGACCCGGGCGCTGGACGACAGCGAGGCCCTCGAGCGCGACGGCGCCCCGCCCATCCTCCGCTTCCGCTACGAGGACGTCATGGCCAACCCAACCGAGGTCATGGCCCGCGTCTGCGAGCACTGCGCCCTGCCCGCGCCCAACGCCTCGATCGATTTCGCCACCGCCTCGGCCGACCCCGCCAGGATCAACAAGTGGCGCACCCAGCTCGACGACGAGACCCTCGCCCGCGTCCGCCCCGTCATGGAGCCCACCCTCGAACGCCTGGGCTACCGCTGGGACTCCAGCGAGAGGTCCGAGAATGTCGCCTAAAGACTGTCCCGCTCCGCTAGGATGGACTCACCAGACCCGCGCCCGGGGCCGAAAGAAGCACTGAGATGGCCGAAACAGCGACAACCAGCCCCCAGCACACCCACACGCCCACCCACGGCCCGACCACCAGCGTCGGCCCGGCCGAGTCGGCGACCGCGCGCGCGACCAACCTCAGCCGCAAGACCCCCTGGACGCTCAAGGAGAACATCGCCCGGGTCATGTGGATGACCTTCGGCGCTGTCGCCTGGAAGCTGCTCCCCCCCGCCCGCTCGACGCTCATCCGCCTCTTCGGGGGCAAGGTCGGGCGCGCCTGCCGCTTCGGGTCGCGCGTCGAGGTCACCATCCCCTGGAACGTGACCATCGGCGACAACGTCCGCGTCCGCGAGGGCGCCATCATCTACTCGCTGGGCCCGATCACCATCGGCAACGACTCCGTGCTCGACAGCCGCGCCCACCTCTGCGCCGGCACGCACGACATGACCGACCCCACCTTCCCCCTCGTCAAGCCCCCGATCACCCTGGGCAAGCGCTGCTTCGTGGGCATCGACGCCTACATCGCACCCGACATCGAGCTGGGCGACGACTGCCGCGTCTGGCCCCGCTCGAGCGTCTACAAGAGCGCGCCCGACGGCGCCTGCCTCAAGGGCAACCCCGCCCGCCCGATCGACCCTGACGAAGAGCTCCGCAGCGAGAACGAGCTGGTGCAGAAGGACCGCCTGGGCGGGGGCGCCCGCCCGTGAAGCTCCGCCGCCCCAACGACGCCTCGCGCCACCCCCGCGCCCAGCTCCCGGGGCACCGCAAGGGCGACCCGTTCATCCGCGGCGTCCTCTGGCGCGCCTTCGGGCGACACGTCTGCCGCTACTCGTTCCACAACTGGTACGCCCTGCGCCGCCTCGTGCTCGCGGTCTTCGGCGCCAGGATCCACCCCAGCGCCAAGATCCGGCGCACCGCCACCATCGACTGCCCCTGGAACCTGACCATGGGCGAGCTCAGCGCCCTGGGCGACCACGCGTTCATCAACGCCCGCGCGCCCGTGCACGTGGGCTCGAGCTG
>JAJDDH010000252.1 GCA_029260415.1 Phycisphaerales bacterium
ATCTACACCTCCGTCCTGGCCAGGCGGGCCTGGACGATGGCGAACCCGACGAGCATGAGGGCGAGCACCCAGCCGATGGCGCTGGCGTAGCCAAGGTCGCCCACCTCGAACCCGCTTTGGTAGAGGTACATCACGATGGTCAGCCCGCGGTTGGCGGGCCCGGCGGTCGCGTTGAGCATGACGTAGGGCAGCTCGAAGAGCTGGAGGCTGCCGATGATCGAGAGCAGCACGACGAACGACCCGACGGGGCGGATGGCGGGGAGGGTGACGTGGCGGAACTTGGCCCAGGGCCCGGCGCCGTCGATCGACGCGGCCTCGAGCAGCGACTTGTCCACGTTCTGCAGGGCCGCGAGGAAGTAGACCATGTTGAACCCGACGTACATCCACAGCGTGGTGATGATGAGCGTGGGCATGACGTACGTCTGGAGCCAGGGGAAATCGAGGCTGACGCCAAACGCCCAGTGCAGGGCCTGGTTGAGCAGGCCCGAGCGTTTCTCGAATACGATGCTCGCCAGGGTCGCGACGAAAACCAGGCCCATGAGCTGCGGGCTGAAGAAGATGAGCCTGTAGATCCCACGTCCCATCAGGCCCGGGCGGTTGAGCAGCATCGCCAGCCCGAGGGCGAGCGGGAGCTGGATGAACACCGACGCGGCGGTGAAGATCAGCGTGTTGCCGATGGCGCGCCAGAACAACGGGTCGCGGGCGAGCTGGGCGAAGTTGCCAAAGAGCACAAACTCCGCGGCCTGGGGGCCGTAGGTCTGCTGCATCGCCAGCAGGCCCGCACGCACGAGCGGCACGATCACGAAAATGATGAACACGACCACGAATGGGCCCGCGAGCGCGTACGGCGCCAGGGACCGGCGGTCTCGCATGCCCTTGCTCATGGCCCCGCCTCCAGGAAGACGTTCCGGTCCATCTGGCGCTTGACCGCGGCCTCGGCCCGGGCGAGTTCGTCGCGGCAGCGGGCCTCGATCGCGTCGTACTCGTACGTCCGTGTCGAGCGGGACCACTCGGCGACGGCGACCGCCGCGTCGCGCAGGCGGTCCATCGCCTGCTTGTAGTAGGGCGAGGACGTTCGCGCGGGGATCAGCGGGGCCTGCTCGACGTACATCCGACCCTTGGCCTGCCCGGAGAAGTACGCGTCGGGCTGGTCGAACATGGGGTCGTCCCAGAAGCGTTTGATCGGGGTCACGATGTCGTTGCGGGTGTAGAGCTCGCGCGCGATCGACTCAGAGAAGTACAGATCCAGCGCGAGCGTCCAGCTCTCGTCGAACCGCTGCGTGGTCTTGGGGACGCCCAGCATGGTCCCGCCCCAGACGCTCGTGCGCCGCCCGCCCGGCTCCCACGCGGGCAGCGGCATGACCTTGACCTTGCCCGCGAGCTGCGGGAGCTGCAGGCGCCAGATGTTGCACATCCAGTCTGGCATCACGTACGCGATCGCGTACCCGTCGAGCTTGAGCTTGTTGCCCGCGCCCGTGAAGTCGGGCACGTCCGCGGCGATGCGGTCCGGGCCCACGCACCACGACACGAGACGCGCCAGCAGCTGCGCGTTGCGTTCGGTGTCCATGGCGATGAGGCCCTGCTCGTCGAAGAAGCGCCCGCCGCCCTGGAGCATGAGCGTCTCCATGCGGTCCGCGTCGGTCTCCCAGAGTCCCAGGAGGTAGCGGTCGGGGGCGCCGTCGTTGTCGTTGTCGGCCATGAGCGGGGCCATGACGCGTTCGAAGTCGTCCCAGGTCTCGATCTGCGAGACGTCGATGCCAGCGCCCTCGACGATGTCCGCGCGGTAGGCCAGCAGGACCGGGTGCACGTCGTGGGGCAGCCCGAAGATGCGCCCGCGCGAGGTCCAGGGCCCGAAGGAGGGGGTGTTGATCTGTTCGATCAACCCCTCGCGCTGGAGCAGGTCGGTCAGATCGGTGAAGCCCACGCTCTCGATGGGTCCGGTGAAGGCCTGGCCGGCCATCTGGCGTTCGATCTCGATCAGGTCCGCGGTGGGCAGGCCCGCGAAGAAGCCCGACATCATGCGGGACTTGAGGGCGGGGATGCCGATGACGCGCATGTTGACGTTGGGCTCGTCGTTGGCGGCGCGTGCTTCGAGCGCGGGCTCGTAGAGCAGCTTGTGCTCGGGGGAGAAGATCCACATCTCCAGCCCGGGGGTGCTGCGCGCGGGCCAGACCAGCAGGGCCAGACTCGAGCCCACGGCCAGCGACAGGATCACGCCGACGCCCAGGGACACGCTGCGGAGCAAGGACTCGGCTGCTGATCGCATGGCGATGGCTGGTCTCGCGGAGGGCGGAGAAGAAAAGGGCCGGGGTCACGCGTGAACGGACACCGACCCGATGGGTACGGCACGCGGGGTGACCTGCGTGCCGAGGGGGGGCGCGGTTTAGCGCCGGCGGCGAGCGACGCCCATGGCGCCCAGGCCCAGCAGCGCCAGCGTACCCGGCGCGGGGACCTTGGAGAACGACGCGGCGTCGATCTGGATGAACCCCTCGTGCGGGGCGGCCGAGCCGAAGGTCTGGACGGCGATGACGGCGACGGCCGTGACCGCGCCGGTGGGCGCCTCGGCGGTGAGGCTGAACTCCTGGAAGTCGGAGGTCAGGTCATCGTGGAACGCGGTGTTGAGGCCGAACTGGTCGCCGATGATGACGCCACCAGCGTCAACCCACTCGATCCGGTACTCGGCGAAGATGCCGTTCTGGATGACCTCGCGGGCGAACATGGAGAACTCGTACTCCATGCCCGCCTCGACGCCGACGCGCTGGGTCACACCGACGAAGGTGTTCACCGTGTTGAACGTGCCGATCTGGAGGACGAAGTCGCCGTCCACGGTGGGGGGACCGAGCACCTGCTCGGACATCTGGAAGTCGGCGCCCCCGAAGAAGCTATTCCAGTTGCCCACGTCGTTGCCGTCGAAGTTCACCTGATTCTCAAAGCTCGCGTTGAAAAGCAGGTTCTGGGCGTTGGCCCCCGTGGTGGCCGCGAGCATGACGCCCGAGACGATCGCAAAGCTGACACTACGCATGATGATTCCTCTCTCTCTTCCCGCATGCCCCGCGCGGGCCATGCACTCTTCTGTTGTCCCGGATCGCGGACAAGACGATCCGGCGTTCTCGACACAAGCCCGGCCTCTCCTTGCCGGACAAACTGGCGGGCGTTTAGACCTGCCTGACAATCTGGTTCCCGGCCATCAGCCTCACGCCCGTGATGGGGCAGAGGCTGGTGCTGCCGTGGATGTTCAGTGTGGTT
>JAJDDH010000253.1 GCA_029260415.1 Phycisphaerales bacterium
GGCCATGCTCCACGAGCGCGGCATCACGCCCGATCGCCTCGAGCTCATCGCCCGCATCCCCTCCATGCGCGAGCACTAGGACCTGTACACACGCATCGACCTCGCCCTCGAGTCCTTCCCCTACCACGGGACGACCACCACCTGCGAGGCGCTCTGGATGGGCGTGCCCGTGCTCACCCTCGCGGGCGACGCCCACGCCACGCGCGTGGGCGTAATCCGGCTCAGCGCTCTGGGCCACGAGGAGCTCGTCGCGACCGACCCCGATGACTTCGTCGTGCGCGCCGCCGCCCTCGCCCGCGACCCGGACCGGCTCGCGGACCTGCGCGCGGGCATGCGCCAGCGCATGAGCCGGTCGCCCCTCTGCGATCACAGGGCCTTCGCGTCGCGCCTCGAAGACGCCTACCACCAACTGTTCCGAGACTGGCTCGCCTCCAAGGCCTGAGCGCACAAGGCAGGACTCCTATGGGCATCACCTGGCTCGCCTCGTACCCCAAGAGCGGCAACACCTGGGTCCGCTTCATCCTCTCCAACGCGATCTTCGGACCCGCCGACAAGTCCATCGACGTCAACCGGCGCATCCCGGACCTGCACCGCCGACTGCCCGATGACCGCCTGGCCCGCGCCGGAGATGGCTCCGACGACGGCGCCCCCCTGCTCGCCAAGACCCACTTCGAGCTGAGCGACGCCCACCCCGAGCTGAGCCGCACGGATCGGGCGCTGCACATCGTCCGCAACCCGCGCGACGTGCTGCTGAGCGCACTCAACTACCGGCGTCTCAACGGCGTGACCGAGGCCCAGCTCTCCGACCGCGCCTACGCGGAGATGTTCATCAACACCGGGGGCGACCCCACCTGGAAGCAGCAGAAGTTCGGGACCTGGGGCTCGCACGCGCAGTCCTGGACGGGCACGGACCGCTTCCCGGTCAAGACCATCCGCTACGAGGACCTCAAGGCGGACACGGTGGGCGTGATGCGCGACGCGATCGGGTTTCTGGGCCTGGACATCGGCGACGACGCGCTGGCGCGCGCCGTCAAGGCGTCCTCATTCGACTCGCTCCGCGCCATCGAGATCCGCGAGAAGGCCGACCCGAAGCGCAAGGACGGGCTCTTCCTGGGCGACACCCGCACGAGCAAGCAGGGCGTGTTTTTCATGAACAAGGGGCGCACGGGCCAGTCGCTGGACGAGGCCATCGCCCCCGGTCTCGACGCGATGCTCGACGCCAGGCTCGGCGACGCCGCCCGAAACCTCGGCTACACCTCGTAGCCGAGCAGCTCGCACGCGGCGCGGTAATCCTCGCTGGCCCTGAACCGCTCAAGCAGCGCCGGGTCCACCGCGCGCCGCTCCAGGGGCCTGATCTCCCGCCGCCCGCTGCCGCGGCTGGCGTGCTCCTTCCGGTCGCCCGTGACCTTCTCGTACGCGTGCCAGCGCGTCATGAAGCCCGGATCGAACGGGACGTTCAGACGCTCGCACAGCGTCCGCGCCTCGACCATCGGCGCCCGCGTGAAGTCCTCGAACCGCGTGAACGCCCCGCCCGCGACCTGCTCGCTGAAGGCGCGCACGCCCTCGAGGTACGCCTCGGGCGAGAGGGCGCCCCGGATGACGTCGAGGGTGTTGAGGCTCAGCCACTGGTCCAGCGGGTGGCGCACCGTCACGGCGCTGTGGATCTCGAACGCGGGCGAGAGCGCCTCGAGCAGCGCCGGTCGGTTGGTGGGCGGCGCGTAGGGAACCCCAATGTAGTCGATGTGCGACCAGTCGCGCAGCACCAGGCGCTTGCCCTTGTGCCGGGCCCGCTGCTCGACGAGCGTGACGAACTCGACAACGCTCGCTCCCGGGCGCTCGAACGCGGCCCGCTCGGGCTTGCTGATCAGCCCGAACCACTCCTGCGCCTGGAGCGCGGGGTTGGTATGGCGCAGGCCCCGGGGGTGGACCTCGGAGAGAACGATCAGCTTGTCCATCGAGCCCAGGCAGCGCGTGAGCATCGTCCCGCCCGAACGGGCGAGGTGGCGCAGCACACCGATGGACGGTCGATCGCTCATGGCCCGATCGTAGCGGGAACCGGGCGTGCGCAAAGAAAGCGGGCGAGCCCGGAGGCCCGCCCGCGTCGGGTCAGATCAGGATGCCCGGGACGACTCAGTCGTCCTGCGGCTGGTTGCCGAAGATCCCGCCCAGGTTGATCGCGGGGGCCGAGTCAACCATGTTGACGATGTAGCTCGCGTCCAGGGCCTTGGCGATGCGCCCGGAGGCCTCCTCGAGGTGGGCGCGGGTGTAGTCGTCGATGCGACCGGAGCCGCCGTTGCCCAGGACGGAGTCCACCTTCTTCTTGATGTCACGCAGGTGCATCGTCGCGAGGTTGGAGATGGGCTTCTGGGAGGCGGTCATCGCGTCGTCGTCGAGCGTGAGATCGATCAGGCGCTCGATGTGCTCCTTCTGCAGGTTGCGTCGGAACGACGAGATCATGGGGTCACGGGGCGTGTACTTGCGGGTGGGCGAGCTGTCGAGCTCGCTCCACGCGGCGGAGGTCACGCTGGACATCACCTCGGGGAGCGTGAGCGCGTCCTCGCCCTTGGGCGTGAACGTCTCGTTGTCCAGCACCCGCTCGAGGGTGAAGGGGTTGAGCACCATCGTGAGGGCCGACGCCTGGATCGCGAGCACGCGCTCGTGGATCGGGAACGTGGGGTTCACGAAGATGTCGCGGAAGCCG
>JAJDDH010000254.1 GCA_029260415.1 Phycisphaerales bacterium
ACCCGCCCAGCAACACCGCGTTGGTCAGCAGCACGACTGAGCCGAGCCCGATCCCGAAACGCGTGCCCTCTGGCGTCTCGAAAAAGAACGCCCGCACACCGTCATACAGCAGAATCAGCACGAACGCCGCGGCCGGGTAGAACACGTACCGGTGGATGTTCTGCATGATCAGCGGGAACGAGTTCTCGCCCCGGTACCCCTTGCGCGGCTCGCCCACCGAGCAGGCGATCGGGTCCGCCCAGAACGCCTTGTAGTACGCTCCGCGGTAGTAATAGCACGTCAGACGCATCATCACAGGCCCGCCCAGGATCAGCATCGCCGGCGAGAACGGCGCCCAGCCGGGCCACCAGCTCGGGACTTCCGCCGCGAACCAGCGCGGCTCCCCCTCCTGCCCGAACAGCAGCGGCGAGTAGAACGGCGACAGGTAGTGCGCCCCGCCCGCGTGCGAGAAGTAGTTCACGCCCTGGAACGCCGCCCAGGTCGCATAGATGATGAACGACGTGAGGACGGTGAACACGACCAGGGGCTGGAGCCACCACCGGTCCTGTCTTGACGTCTCGCCGAGACGGCGCTGAGGCAGTTGAATGTCCGCGTTGGTCAACTCGGTCCCTCCCGCATCGATTCAGAGGATCCGAGAGCCTAACAGGAAAGCCCGGGTCCCGAAACGCCCCGCCCGGACCGCTGCCCATCCAGAAATCACGGGCCCGCCCTGCCCACGCCGCGCTCGGCGGTCCCGGGCCATCCCGACGTCGAGTTGTTCATGAGGGGATCGGCCTGCCCGCGGCCGACCGGGCGCACGACGCGAGCGTCACCCGCGGTTACCGCGTGATCTGTGCAGCCGTTCAGGATGGGGCTGGAGAATGACCGGACGCTCAGACAGGTCCAGCGTAGGTGTGCTTGCAACTGCGCGGCCGCCAGGCACAGCCGAACGTTGCGACCCCAATGGGTCCCCGGACAGCACGACAACGGGCAGCCCACCGAACGGTTCGTACCCACGTCGCCCTCATGCGCGTGGATACGAAGCAATCCTTCGGTATTCTGGGCCCGAGAGGACCCTTTGCAACCTCTCGTCCTGCTCTCCTTCGTTCTTAGCGAGACTGGTTTGGCTGTCAGCGCGGCAGCATACGCCTGGCGCTGAGCTGGGTCATGAGACCGGGACGACCACACCCTGCCATTGAGGCAGATGATCACGGCGAGGTGCGTCAACTCCAGGTCGTCCGGTAGACTCACCCCGGGCATGGAAAGATCGACAGGAGAGCGGTATGAGATGCAGCACATGCGGAGCCACCGGATCGGGGCGATTCTGCTCATCTTGCGGCGCCGCCAAGTCCGTGTCCCCGACGTGTCCGGGCTGCGCCCAGTCCACATCCCCCAGTGACCGTTTCTGCGGCTCGTGCGGACACGATCTCACGGGCCACAGCGCCAGGCCCGCGACTGAACCGTCTCGCCCGCCGAGCCCCGCGCCCCGGGTCGCCCCTCGGTATCAGGAGCCCGTGCGCACGCACCACGTTGCACCGCCTGCTGCCCGCATCGCGCGATCGTGGACGGTGATCGGGACCCTTCTCGCGGCTCTGATGCACGTGTTCTTTACCGCGGTCATGGCGATCTACTTCGCGCTCATGATCGTGGACATGGGAGACGACCCCGCGAGGATCGGGTTCGGGATCGTCGCCGGTCTGCTTTTTATCGGCGCGCTGATGTCTCTGATCTGCGCTATCGGCATCATGCCGGGCAGCCGCCTGGCCTGGGTCTGCGGCATTCTCGCGTGTGTCCTCGGGGTGGTGGCCATTCTGCCGTCAAGCATCCTGCTGGTGTTCCTGCTCGTTCCGCCCACACGCGCGTGGGTCCGTGCACGCTCCGGTTAGCGGGGGCGGTAACGCCCTTGATCGTGGACAGCGATGAAGACGCTCCGCCAGGGTCGGTCAAAGACCTGGATCTGATAGATGCCTGGAAAGTCCAGGACCAGATCATGTTGCGCCTGAGCCGCGATGGAGTAGCGATGGATCGTGTGCCCCCCGATCGTCGGGGTCCGAACCAGGACCTCGAGTTCACTCGCCGTTGGGTTGGTGAGCTGCAGGGACTCGGTGATCGAGGCGTCTCGCCAGGTGGGTCTGATCGATTCCGGGCCGATGGTGATTGCTGACGGCGGAGCCGCCCGAACCCCCGCGTATTGAAAGAGCACGAACCACGCGCACACGCACGTGTTCCCGAGCGCGCCCGCGCCCCACGCACGCACGCCGAACACCCGCCACCGTCTCAACCGCTCGGGATCCTGGCAGAGCAGGCCCAGCGGCAGGCCGTACCAGACATGCCCCAGGTAGGCCAGAACCAGCCCGTACGTGGCCTTCCGAATCGCGAAGACCTCACCGAAGGGGGAGAGCACCGCCAGGGTCTCGAGCAGCAGTCCCCACCCGATCGCCCACGCCCAGTGGCGGCGCAGCATGACGATTGCGTAAATCCACGCGAAAGTCACGCCGTTGGACAGGTGATAGGAGAATCCCGCAAGATCGGTCCAGAGCGTTGAGCCCGACGAACCGGTGGTCCAGAGGCCGTACACCCGGATCGGGGCGAGCGTGTTGGCCCCAGCGATATCGAACGGGATGCGGAAGAGGTCGTACCCGATGGTCCCGAGCAAGCCACCCACCAGGCCGACATGGATCCGAAGTAGGAAATCGGTGTCGTCATCACGCCATGCCCAGAGCCAGGCGCCCAGCATGGTCCCAGCCGCCAGCGGGAATCCGATCAGTGCCCAGCCGAGCATCCGGGGCCCGTCGCCGAGGTGGCTCAGCAGGGCGCCGATGCTGACGAAACAGGCCGATAGAAACAGGGCGCTTCGTGTCATGCGACGCCGACGACTCATCTGCTGAGCGTAGCAGCCAGTCGACCGACCGGTTCTCGTATACTCGGGCGATGAGCAGCGGTTCACGGTTTTGCATGGGCTGCGGAGCACAGCTCCAGCCTGGCGCGGCCTTCTGCGTTGCCTGCGGGCGCCCCCGAGGACCGGTCGCGTCAGCCCCATCGCCGCGCCACGCCGCGCCCCATGTGCAGGCCGCCTACCGACACGCCAAGCGTGCCAAGGCGAGGGTCTTCTCGATCTCACGGTTCCTTGGCTTCTCCGGTGTCTCGCTCCTCGGCATCGGGCTGGCCGATGGGTGGAGGGAGATCCTTCAGGGGATCGCGCCGGCGCATGCCCTTCTGAACGTCCCGACGCCCAAGACCTTTGTCGGAGGCTTCGTCTCACTCGCGATCCACGGGTTCATCGCCGGGATCCTGATCGGCCTCGCCAGGGCATCGGTCTCCGGGGTATTCCGGGCTCTCTTCCGGTCCCCGCACAAGGTCTCGATGCTCCTGCTCACGGGCGCCGTGCTCTATCTGCTCGGGCCGGACGCGATGGCGGACGACGGCGGGATCCCCGAGCTTCTCAACGGCGCGGCCATCGGCCCGAACGTCGCCGTGCTGCTAGGCGCCGCCGCGGCAGCGGGCGCCGGGCTGAGCGCGGGCGTCGGGGTGGTGACCGTCATTGTCAATGGGGTGACGTCATCCGTCTCTTCACCACAACCCCCTCGCAATCCTGTTACGCCCCCGGGCGCCTCTGCCGATCCCTCGTTGCTCGAGGGCAGCCCGATGGGTCAGCCCCCTTGCGAGTCAGAGCCTCAACGCGAAGAGCAGGAGGACGAAGCGCCCCCGAACTTCACGCTCGATATCCGCACCGACGGCGGGCGCACCCGGATCGTGGCCGATGATCTTGACGAGATCCGCATCGACGCGACAGTCATCTGTGACAAGCCGGAGATCGACACGAGCGGCATGGCCGGGTCGATCACCTTCACCCCGGGCGGACCCGCGCAGGACTGGCTCAGGCTTGGCGAGACGCGTTCGAGCGGCAGCAGAGCGAGCGTCGACGTGAGGGCGACGCCGCCGACGCCGGAGAGTGAGCTGACCGATCCCGACGCTTCGATCACCGTCCGGCTCACACTCGGCAGGGCGGTCTTCTCCGGCGTCGTGCACCTGACGGTCGAGCCCAGCGACTACCACCTCGAGCTGATCTATGACGATGAGTGAGCCCCCACGAGAACCGATGAAGTTCCGGAGGAACGACGACGGAACGTACCAGCGTCGCAAGGTCACACTCCTGGGCTGGAAGGGGAAGGAAGGCAAGCCGGAGGAGAGGGCCAAGCTGGTCCGGGCCGAGGCGCAGTCTGAGATACCAGACGTGTTCAGCGCCGTCGACTTCGTTGTCCTCGAGGACGGCTCGATCGAGGGGTGGATCACGCTCGACGAGAATTTCGTGATGGCGCCCCGGTTCTTCGAGGCCATCGCCAAGCCCATCGAGGTCCTGGTCAAGGCGTGGCTCGAGCCGGCTCCCGACGCGACCGACCAGACCGAGCAGCTTGTCAAGCAGAAACTCACCGTCGAGATCGAGAGCGGCTTTGAGGTTTCGGTGCACGAACCGAACAAAGGATTGCTCGACCTCCGTGAAGGAGCGAGCGACGTCCCGTTCACGCTCAAAATCACCGTGGGGGAGTCCAAGCCTGCGGCCAACCTGCGCGTGCGATGCCGTGTGCCCAGCGACGAGCAGCCATCGCTCGAAGGACAGCTCAGCGAGGATGAGGGGACGACCGATGAGTCGGGGCTTGTCGCGTTCCGGTATCAGCTGGACGAGGTCGCGTTGCCCGAGGGCGAGGCGCCGGGCGTGTCCTTCGAGGTGCTCCGGATCGGCGTGCAGAAAGATCATGGCGACGTGAAGATCGGGACCGTCTCACTGGTCGCCGCGCCCCGGGTGACACTGAGGATCGAGAAGCCCGGGCTCAGCGAGGAGCCCGACGATGGCGCCGTGCTGGAGTACGACCCTGAACTCGCCCTGGGGGGGACGCTGCTGCTCAAGCCCCGCGCCTGCATCAAGGTCGCGGGGAAGCGATACGAGAGCGAGAACGTGGTTCGCGACGCAAGGATCTTTGTCGAAGAATCAGGAGACGGAGAGCCGCTCGCGTGGAACGAGGAGCGTCTGGCGTACGAACTTGTCCTCCGCAGTTCTCGGGCGCCATCCCCGTTCACGCAAGCCCCGGTGGAACGCAGCGGTATCCACCGAGAACCGAGCTGGCTATCGATCCCGATTGACTCGGGAGGCGACGGCGGAGCGAACGCTGACGGCGGCCCCCTCGCCGAGACGCTCACCGACGTGATGCGGGCGTCCGAGCTCCTCGTCGCTCGGTTCGGCCCACAAACCGGTCCCCACGCCGTGCGCGGGTTCATCCAGGCGCTCGTGGACCGGGCGGCGGACGCGACCGCCTCCGAGCTCAAGGCCGAGGTGATCAACTGGCCGGAGTGCGCCGCCCGAGCAGCCGAGTCGCATGGCGGCACGGTTGACACCGCGGACGCCTTCGATCGCTCATTGACGCTCCACAAGTACTCGTACGAGATGTTCCTGGTCAACTGGATCGGATTCTGTGTCGAGCTGTTCTTCGGGTGGTTCCTGGACGCCGCCGGGTATCTGGCCCGGAGCGGCGGGGCGAAGTGGTCTTCGATCGCAGACGGGGTTGGAGACCGGGTCTCACGTGTCGGGCGTTCAGAAGCTGACGGCGCCATCGACGCACTGGCCCAGCGGATTCGCAAGCGGATGGGCGATGCCGAGGAGTTCTTCAGGCGTGAAGTCGAGCGGGCGGGCGACGCGGCTAGGGAGATGCGCCGCAAGATCGATGAACTCCGCCGCCCCGATCCGACCGGCGAGCAGGCGATGGCAGATGCCCGCAACGCGTTGGAGGAACTGACAGAGCGAGAGCGATCCACGAGATCAATCAAAGAGGCGTTCGAGAGCGCGAAACAAAAGCGAGAACGCCTGAAGACGCTCGTCAACGAGATCGAGCAGAAAAAATCGGCGAGGATGCAGGCTCTCGAAGATCACCGCCAGCTCAAGAGGCAGCTGGAAAGGGCAAGCGACGAGCTCGACGCGCTCACGGCTCAGTCGGAGAAGGCGGCGCGCGAACTCGATGAGCTGACAGCCCGCGAGGGCCCGCTCCGCGAGCGCCTCGCCGAGATCGACGCGGATCACTCGCGCTTGATTGAACGCCAGGCGGAGCTGGAGAGATCGCGGAACGAGGTTCACGCGGAGATCACGGAAGGGCACAGAGAGCGGACGCAGGCGCAGCTTCGCCTGGAGGAGAACCGCAAGCAGATCGAAGAGCTCGACCGCGCGTCGGGGCAGGGCGACAGCCCGGGCCCGGATCAGACCGGAACCAGCCGCCGAGACCTCGAGCTTGAGGCGGACGAACTGAGTGCATCGCTCGAACGGGCCCGCGAGCGGATCGAGCACGCTCAGGCGGAGCTGGCCGAGTCCAATCGTCTGCGAGAGACGTTGGATTCGGACCAGAAAGAGCTCGCGATCGGGCGGTCTGAATCGCAAGAGGCGCTCAAGGGCATCGAAGAGGCCAAAGAGAGCGCGGGCACGCAGATCGCGGAGATCGAGGGGGCGAAACCGGCGCCGCAAACGATGCTCGACGAGGGCCGCCCGCGCCTGGAGGGACTGACAGAAAGACTGGAATCCTCCAAGACCGAACTGAGGGAGCTGGAAACCGAGCGCCAGGGTCTCGATCAGAGGGTGGCAGAAAGTCCGGGTCCGACGAGCGACGAGATTGCGCAGGCGGACCGGGACGTGCTGACCGCCAGCATGAAGCTGGACGACGCACGCCGTGCAAGCATTGCAGCACGCGTGAATGAGGCAAAGTACAAGCTCGAGAAGGAGAAGCTCGAGGCGGTTCATGACATCATCGAGTCTGAACGGACCGACATGGCTGCCCTGCAGCGTAAGAGTGCGTCAGAATCCCTGACCCCCGAGCAAAGGGCGGCTGTTCTCAAGGACATGCGCGAGCGGCGCACCCGCTCCACCGCGGCCCGCCTCAGCCAGCTCCGCGAGCACGTCATCGAGCACATCGACAAGGACGTGAAGGACCTTCGTCCCGAGGGGCACGAGCTATTCGACCCAGAGCACAATGTCCTCAAGAACTATTCCGAAACACGCGCGCAGATCCAAGCGATCAAGGACGCCGATCCGTGGGATGCCCAGGGGTTCCTCGGGCGCCTCCATCTCCCGATGGTCTCGGGGCTGCACGGCGAGGCGGGCGAAGACGGTTCGAAGGGCGCCATCAGCGGCGACGACGCCGCCGCGCAGTTCGAGCAGAAGCTCAAGGAGCTCGACTCGGAGCTCCGGGCCGCCCGTGAAAGCGCCGCCCTGCATCCCGGTGGTCGGCTCGTCCCGGAGGAGCCCGGCTGGTTCCGCTGGGCTATCGACGGGTGCGCCGCGGGCGTCTCCGCTCTCCTGGGCATGGCCGTGACCGCTGTGTACTGGGTGCTTGTGGTCGCGTCGTTCGGGGGCGTGTACTTTCTCTTCGAGGGCGCAAAGATTGTGCTCTCGCGCCTCATGGCGGCGATCTTCGCCAACATTTTCATGGCGGTGCGATTCTTCGCTGACAAGCTCGACAGCGAGAATCTGAAGGGTCCTCACCACAAGCACCCGCAAGAGAACATCGACCGGGTCAAGTCTCGGTTCGCGAGCGTCCAGTCACTGGCCGGGTTCTTCCTCGACCCCCGCTCCGTCCGCGGGAGCAAGGGCGATCTCTCGCGGGTTCTCCTGATCGTCACGGCCCCGGAGGTCTACTTCAAGGGAAACAAGAACCAGGACAAGGCCTCACTGCTCAAACGATTCTCGGGGGCCTACGACGAGTACTACGACCAGCAGCGCCGGACGTTCTCTTTCCTTGTCCAGGACTTCGCGTCGGAAGCGCTCGACCCAAACGCCTGGGCCCGGAAGGACTGGCCAGCCGCTCGATCGGTGACACCGAATCTCGAGACGCTGCTCGCGGAAGCCAAGGACTACGAGGGCGATTTCCTCGCATCGCGCGACGGCAACTTCTCGTCAAGCGGCCTCCGACTGCTCGAGGGCGGTGAGTACAGCTGGCAGGACATCGACCAGCTCATCGATTGGCTGGTCTGGATGTTCGGGACCGCTGTTCGGCTGGCGGCGCTCGTTGGCGCGCTCCTGATGCTGGTTGGGACCATGGGCGGGTCGGTGCTGATCGTTCCTGGGGCGCTCGTGCTCGCGGATATCACGGAGGTCGTGGCCATGTTCATCCGCTCGACGTATATCAGTCTCATGGCGCACAACCGTGTGATCGGGATCCAGGAGGACATTGTTGTGACGGCCGCTCTCGAGCACGACGCGAGATTCGGCGCCGGCACGGGGGGTGATGTGTAATGGACAGGACGCTCGCCGATATTTTCGGATCAGTTCAGAAGACCTCAACGCAGAACCAGGAGAGGCGCGAACAGCTGCGGAGCTGGGGCGAGCAACTCGCTCGCCGCCTCCGAGAGCAGGGCGAGCGCAGACTCCGTGCGGAGGCGAGCCGAAGAACGGCGCAGGCCGCCAGCCGAGTGCTGCACGCTCGCGAGAGTAGCCCGCAGCGAGTGATCACCGAGGGAAGCTCCAGCGACACGGGTGCGAGCGAGCAGCGTTTCTGCACGCAGTGCGGCTGCCGGCTGTCGAGAGATCACCGATTCTGTACGCAGTGCGGCGTGAAGCGTCGGTAGCCCATTCGATCCAGTGTGCGCTCGCCCGCGGTTCAATTGGCACAACACCTGGCATGTGCAGCTCGCCTGCACAAGCATGCGCCATACCCATCCTCAGCTGAGCGATTGGCTGCTCGTTCGCCCGGGCGGGACAAGCCCGGTTCGTTTCCATCAGACCCCAGCTTTCACTCTGGATCCAATCGATGGGCGTCCAGCAAGTTGGAGCGTCGGTGGAGGCGGTCCCGAATCCCTACCCGTCGTGTCAGCGATGATCGTGAAAGCGCCTGGCCTGCTTGGGGGTCATCGTCGGGAGAAGCTGCTGCAGATCGATCCTCCGGCGCGCAGTGCTCATCCTCTCGAGGCGGTTTCAGGTTGAAGAAGTTGAAAGATAGGGACTTGATCGGTATGCGGTTGGGTGATAACCTGACAAAATGCGATCAAGCAATGCCATAACGACCCGCCATCCTGCACTCGACGGCCTTGCCGGAGCGATTGATCGACTTGAAAGCAGGGCGGACCCGTCTGCCCCAGTGACGTATCTCGGACTCGGGTGGCCGGGAGCGGATGCGGGAGCAGGAGGCGGCCTCAAGTGGGGCGCTGTCCATGAGTGGCTCTCCGGGGATGAACACTCAACGCAACGGCATTGGACGCCTCCGCTGGGCGTTCTGATCCACATCGCATCACGTGCCCTGGCTGCAGGCGTCAGCGGCGGACGCATCGTTTGGATCGGGAACCGTGTGCACCCGAATGCCCAAGCGATGAGCGCGGTGTCGGCACACTCACTATTTGTTTCGGCAGACCGGGCGTCTGAACGCCTCTGGGCGATCGACCTGGCCTGTCGCTCCGCCGGTGTCGCGGCGGTCGTTGCGGATGGCTCGGAGCTGGGCATGAGCGAGTCGCGACGTCTACAGCTGGCCGCCTCGGCGGGCCAAACGCTCTGCCTGCTCGCCCGCCCCTGGCGCGAGCACAAGGAGATCTCCGCGGCCTGGACCCGATGGCGGGTTCAACCATCGATGACACCTGCCGTGCATCCGAGTTGGAGCGTCGAGCTCCTGCGGTGCAAGGGAACGCAGCAAACTGAGGAAGGGGCGCGGCGGTGGACCGTGCAGCGAGACCATGAAACGAGCGATGTCAGTGTGGTTTCCGAGCTTGGCGGTCGACTTGTTGCGCAGACGCGACCAGCGTTGCGGGCGTTCGCTTGATCCACGTCCTCTGCTGCTTACCGGTGAAGATCGCCAGCGGCAGGTGGTCATGGCGTGTTGTGAGCGAGCCTCAGCCGCCGGTATTGCCCCGGGTCTGCCTGTTGCTGAGGCTCGAGGGCTGCTCTCATCGGGCGCCCGTGTTGAGCCTTCTCGACCGGATCACGACAAGGCCGTCCTTCACGCCCTGGCTGTGTGGGCCAGCCGGAGGCTTGCCCCGGTTGTCACACCCGACCCTCCGGACGGACTTCTGCTCAACACGTCAGGGTGTGGGGCCATGTACGGCGGTGAGGAACACCTGAGGGACGCCATCATTCGTGCGTGCCGCACGCTCGGCATCAATGCCCGGGTTGCGATCGCGCCGACATTCGGGGCGGCATGGGCCTTGGCGCGCTTTGCAGGATCAGAGTCACTCATCGCGGATGAACGCGAGATCGGGGGAGCCATCGGCCGGCTTCCTGTCGAGGCGCTTCGTCTAGACAAGCAGACCGCAAGAGACGTGAGAGCTCTTGGTGTTGAGCGAGTTGAGGACCTCATGGTGCTGCCTCGTTTCACGTTGCCCGCACGCTTTGGCGATGACCTGCTCCTGCGACTGGACAAGGCGATGGGTCACGCGATCGAAACGATTCGGCCGGTCCGTCCGCTGGAGCCACCCTGCACCGAGCGCGTTTTTGACGGCCCGACCACCCAGTGGGAGGCGATTGAGATCACGCTCCGAGCGCTCGTGGAATCCGTCTGCGATCAGCTGAAGGCAAGAGAGTCGGGCGCCCGACGCATCGCGGTTGAGCTTGAGCGTTCGGACTGCTCCCCGACAGGCTTCACCCTACACCTCAGCTCTGCATCTCGGGACCAAAATCACATCTGGACGCTGGCCCGTCCCCATCTCGAACGCGCCCACCTCGGATTCGGTGTCGAGTCGATCCGCGTCAAAGCCACGCACCTCGCCCGTCTGACGCACGAGCAGCAGGAACGCTGGCGTGAGCGAGCTCAGGCTCCAGGCCCGGGAACGACCCTGGCGGCCACCCAGCTCACGGACACGCTCGTCAACCGACTCGGCGCTCACCGGATTCGCGTGTATGAGCCGAGTGAGTCGCACCTGCCCGAGCGCGCCGGCCGGCTTCGAGCCGCGCGTTCGATCGGGCGCCGACTAGACCCGCCCGCGCGTGCCTCAGCAGATCGTCCCACGCTGCTGTTCCAGGCGCCCGAGCCCATCCGTGTCATGGCCCTGACCCCGGACGGCCCGGTGATGCGCGTGACCTGGCGGGGGGAGAATTTGAAGGTCATCACCTGCGTCGGGCCCGAACGCCTGGGACCCGAGTGGTGGGCGGGCGACCGTTCAGGGCGTGACTACTTCAAGGCCCGGGACGAGCACGGCCGCTGGCTCTGGATCCGGAGAGACCTGATCAGCAACGAGTGGTCAATCCACGGCGTCTGGGCGTGAGGTGAGCCTTGCCTGGTGAGCCGCCCCCCAAGCCCAGAGCCCACCCTTTCCGGAAGCGCAGCCCCGGCGCGCCCAGGCCCCGCCGAGCAGCGGGAGGCGTGAAGTTCGCCGAACTCGGCGGAACCAGCAACTTCACGTTCCTCACGGGCGCCAGCCACCCGGATGAGCTTGTGCGCGAGGCGGCCCGCCTGGGGTATGTCGCCGCCGCGATCGCGGATGTCAACACGCTCGCCGGGATCGTGCGGGCGCACGTTGCCGCCAAGGAGGTTGGCATTCCCCTGGCTGTCGGCTCGCGTCTGCGATTGAGCGAGTCGGGCAACCTTGAGATCCTGGTGTACCCGACCTCTCGCGACGCGTACGCCGGGCTCTGCCGCCTGCTCACGCTGGGCAAACGCCGGGCGCCCAAGGGCGAGTGCTACCTCTCGCTCCACGACCTCATCGAGCACAGCGACGGGCTTCTCGGCGCCGTTGTCCCACCGTCAGTGCTGGATGACAGGTTCATCGAGACCCTCGATGGGCTCCGAGGCGCATTCGACGCGGGCCGCCTCTCGCTCATCGCGTCGATCAGCTACGGGCCCAACGACGCGGACCGTCTCCGTCAGCTTGATGCGCTGTCGAGACACGCCTCCGTCCCTCTAACGGCGAGCAATGATGTGCTGTATCACTGCCCCCAGCGCCGCCCGCTCCAGGACGTCCTGACCTGCATCAGACACAGCTGCACCATCGAGCAAGCGGGCTTCAAGCTCAATCCCAACGCAGAGCGCCATCTCAAGCCCCCGGGCGAGATGCTGCGTCTGTTCGCGGGCTACGAGGCGGCGGTCTCCAGAAGCGCAGAGATCGCCCAGCGCGCCGCTGCTTTCAGCCTTGACGAGTTGTGCTACGAATACCCGGTCGAGCCATGCCCGGAGGGCCTGACACCCATCACGTACCTGCGTCAGCGAGCCTTCGCGGGCGCCCACCGCCGCTACCCCGTGGGCATCCCCGCACGCGTGCGAGAGAGCCTCGACCGCGAGCTGGCGCTCATCGAAGAGCTGCGGTACGAGCCGTACTTCCTCACCGTGGACGAGATCGTCGGGTTTGCGCGTTCGAGGGGCATTCTCTGCCAGGGACGCGGGGGCGCCGCGAACTCAGCCGTGTGCTATTGCCTCGGGATTACGGAGGTCGACCCGTCGAGATTCCAGCTGTTGTTCGAGCGGTTTGTCAGCCGTGAGCGGGGTGAACCGCCGGACATCGACATCGATTTCGAGCACGAGCGACGCGAAGAGGTCATCCAGCACATCTACGAGAAGTACGGGCGAGACCGGGCGGCCCTGACCGCGGAGGTCATCAGCTACCGCGGCCGCTCCGCCGTGCGTGACGTGGGCAAGGCGATGGGGCTCTCCCTGGACCGGGTGGACACGCTCGCCAAGAACCTCGATCAGTGGGGCGGCTCCCTCTGCGAGGACCGCCTGCGCGAACTCGGCATGAACCCCGCCGACCCGACCCTGCGTCAGGTCATCACGCTCACCAACCAGCTCCGGGGCTTTCCACGCCACCTCTCGCAGCACGTGGGCGGGTTCGTGATCACCCGCACCCCGCTGCACGATCTCGTGCCCATCGAGAACGCGGCCATGGACGACCGCACCGTCATCGAGTGGGACAAGGACGACATCGACGCGATGGGCATGCTCAAGGTCGATTGCCTGGGCCTGGGCATGCTCACCTGCATCCGCAAGAGCCTCGACATGCTGCACGACGCCAAGGGTCTTGACCTCTCGGTCCCCACAATCCTGAGCGACCACGCGGAGGACCCCTTCGTCTACGAGATGATCCAGCACGCCGACACGGTCGGGGTGTTCCAGATCGAGAGCCGGGCTCAGATGTCGATGCTCCCCAGGCTCAGGCCTGAGAACTTCTACGACCTGGTCATCGAGGTCGCTATCGTCAGACCCGGGCCCATCCAGGGGAAGATGGTCCACCCGTACCTGAAGCGCCGGATCGGCGAAGAGCCGGTCACCTATCCGAACAAGGACATCGAGGACGTCTTGGGCCGGACGCTCGGGGTGCCGCTCTTCCAGGAGCAGGCCATGCGCCTGGCGATCGTGGCCGCGGGGTTCACCCCCGATGAGGCCGACCGTCTCCGGCGCGCGATGGCCGCCTGGAAGCGCAAAGGCGACGCCATCTTTGGGTTCGGCCAGAAACTCATCTCCGGGATGATCGACCGCGGGTACCCCCGCGAGTTCGCCGAGCGGTGCTTCGAGCAGATCAAGGGGTTCAGCGAGTACGGTTTTCCCGAGTCACACGCCGCGAGCTTTGCGTTGCTCGTGTACGTCTCCTCCTGGCTCAAGCACTACGAGCCCGCCGCGTTCGCCGCCGCCCTGATCAACTCTCAACCGATGGGGTTCTACAGACCGGCCCAGATCGTCAGGGATGCCCAGGAGCATGGTGTCGAGGTTCGCCCCGTTGACGTCAACCACAGCGCTTGGGACTGTTCGCTGGAAGATGGCGGCGCTGCGCTTCGCCTGGGGATGAGGCTAACCAAGGGCCTCGCCGAGGGCGACGCGGACCGGATCACTGCCTCCGTGCAGTCCCGCGGCGCGTTCGACTCCATCAACACGCTGTGGCGCGCGAGCGACGTCTCGGTTCGCGGGCTCCGCCGCCTCGCCGAGGCGGACGCCTTCGGCTCGATGGGCCTGAACCGGCGCGAGGCCCTGTGGGCCGTGAAGCCGCTCCGAGACGAGCCCATGCCTTTGTTCGAGCGGTCCGACACCCCCGACGACGAAGGCGGTGAGAAGCTGCCAATCGCCGAGCCGTACACCCGCGTCGTCGAGGACTACTCGACAACGGGCCTCTCGCTCAAGGCGCACCCCGTGTCGTTCTTGCGGGCTGATCTTGGCCGCGCTGGCGTCACACCCGCAGGCGATCTACGGAGCGAGCAGCAATGCCCGAACGGGCGCCATGTCACGCTGGCGGGCGTGGTCCTCGTTCGCCAACGCCCGGGTACCGCATCGGGGGTCGTGTTCATCACGCTTGAAGACGAGACCGGTATCGCGAACCTCGTGGTCTGGCCCAAGGTGTACGAACGGTTCCGCCGTATCGTGCGTTTGAGCAAAGGGATCATCGTCAGCGGCAAGGTTGAGCGCGAGGGTGAGGTCGTGCATGTTCATGCACGCCAGATGAAGAGCCTGGACGAGGACCTGCAGGGACTCGCCGCGGGATCACGAGATTTCCATTAGTCACCCTGCTCAGGAAGCCCTGCGGCTTTGCGCCCCCCGCACAGTGCATCAGCTGTAAGCCCGAATGTGTCCGCCTCAGTCAGCGTGATCTGGGTTCGACCCGCGGTCTTCTCGTCCAGACCGCTCCGATCGAGGCAGAGCCGAACCCGCACGGGGTCCCAGAGGGATTGAGACGCATCTCGGTCGCCCTGCTCCAGGACCAAGCCGGTCGGTGGGGCGAGCAACCCGCGAGACTACCGACGACTTGTCCGCTCCAAGGGGCCTTGGCGACTTTCCGGGTCGGATCAGATTCTTTCTGAGGAGGTGACAGATCGCACTCCTGAGCGTGGTAGTCGTGGTAGAGCCTCCCTCGCGGGGCGAACCAAGGAGCGAGCCATGCAACTCCAGATCCGAGCCTTACTCATTGCCAGCATCGCCGCGGCCGCAGCCAACGCCCAGGTCACAGTCATGATGAGCCAGGACGCCTCGTCCGGGGTCGGGAACGCCGACAGCGTCATCAGCAGCAGCCAGGCGACCAGCGATTTCGGGCGTTGGACGGCATTCACATCCGCCGCCTCAGATCTCGTCGCGAGCGACACCAACAACGCCTGGGACGTCTTCGTCCGCGACCGTGCCGGCAGTTCCACACTCCGGGTCAGTGTGTCCTCTTCTGGCGCCCAGGCGACGGGCGACTCAGGGTGGGGCGGCAACGCGGGGACGTTCCAGGAGGGCGTCGCCATCTCGCCTCTCGGTCGGTACGTGGTCTTCCCGTCGCGGGCCTCGGGCCTGGTGACGGGCGCTTCCAACGTCTTCAGCGACATCTACCTCCACGACCGTGACGCTGATCTGGACGGCACTCTCGACGAACCCGGCGCGGTGAGCACCGTCCGCGTAACGGTCTCCACGATCGGCGGCAATCCCAACGGCAACAGCCACTCGCCCTCGGTCAGCGACAATGGCGTAGTGGTCTTCGCGTCCGACGCGTCCAACCTCGTGTCCGCGGACGCCAACGGGATGACCGACGTGTTCGCCTGGGACGGAAGCTCTATCAGCCGCCTGAGCGTGGACACCGCCGGTGGTGACGCCGACGGACCGAGCCTCGCCCCCCTCATCGCTGCCGACGGCGATCACCTCGTCTTCTCGAGCGACGCGACCGATCTGGTCTCAGGTGACACAAACTCGGCGACCGATGTGTTCGCCTTGAGCCTTA
>JAJDDH010000255.1 GCA_029260415.1 Phycisphaerales bacterium
CGCTCACGTGAGCCGCGGACGCCCGCCCGGAGGCCAGGGCCCGCGGCGCGGACCCAACGACGACCTGCGCGCGCGCATCGAGCAGGCCGCGAGCGAGTCCGCGCGCGAACCCCGCGGCGTCCGCCCGGGCAAGCGCCCGCCGCTCCGACTCTTCACCAGCACGCTCTGGGAGTACCCCAGCCAGCACTACGACAGCCAGTCTGGGACCAGGTTCCAAGGCAGCAAGGACTACGTCGGCGCTACCCCCAGCTGGGTTATCTGGCAGCTGCTCCAACGCTACACACGCGAGGGTGACACCATCGTGGACCCCATGTGCGGCAGCGGCACCACGCTGGATGTCTGCACCGACCTCGGGCGCACGGGCGTGGGCTTTGACATCGCCCCCTCACGCCCCGATATCACCCGCGCCGACGCCCGCGCCCTCCCGCTCGACGACGCCTCCGCGGACTTCGTCTTCATCGACCCCCCCTACTCCACCCACGTCGATTACTCCGACGACCCCGCCTGCATCGGCAAGCTCGACGCGGGCGAGCCCGGGCGACGCCCCGGCGACCCGGCGGGCAGGGCGTACTACGAGGCGATGGAGGGCGTCATCGCCGAGCTGCACCGGGTCCTCAAGAACCGGCGCTACATGGGGCTCTACGTCTCGGACTCGTTCCGCAAGGAGAAGGGGCGTCCGGGCGGGAACTTCATGCCCATCGGCTTCGAGCTGTTCTCCATCATGCGCGACCGCTTCCGCCCCGTGGACATCATCAGCGTCGTGCGCCACAACAAGAAGCTCTCGCGCGGCAACTGGCACAAGGCCGCCGAGGAGGGCAACTACTTCCTCCGCGGCTTCAACTACCTGTTCATCATGAAAAAGCAGGACGACTGACCGCCGGGCTCACCCGCCGGCCCGCAGGTCCTCGGGCGCCGCGATGATATTCATCCCGCGAGCCCGGTACGCGCGGATCACCTTTGCCCGCTCTGGCGCGCTCAACCGCTTCCACTCGGGCCCGATGAGCCACGCCCACATCTCGGTCGTGTCGGGGTCGAACCCGATCTCACCACTCGGGTGCTTCTGCTCGATGCGCCGGTACACCTGCACCCACGGCGCCGAGGCGACCGACACCGCGTCGAGCGTGCTCGAGCGGGGCTCGTAAGGCCAGGCCTCTCCGATGACCTTGCGCCCCAGCTCCGCCTGGCGCCGGGCCAGTCGCGCGAGCTGGACCGGGTCCGTCGCGCCCGCATCGATAAAGAACAGCTCAAAGCCCATCGCCCCGAAGGTCTCGAACAGCTGCGATTCCATGATCCGCCCCGCGTCCGATTCGTCCCCGATGAACGCGGGCGCGCCGTATCGCTCGGTCAGATCGGACGACCCCCCGTAGGGAAGCGTCGGGGAGTACCCCTTCGAGCCCGTGAAGATCGCCAGGCGGAAGTCGGGCCCGTGTCGAGCGCGGACGCGGTGCACGGCCGCCCGCAGCGCATGCAGCTTCTCGTCGGACATCGACACGATCACAAAGCCCGGCACATCGGTGAACGGGCGTGAGCCCCGCGCCTGAGCCTCCGCTTTGAGGTCCACCGGCAGGTACGGGTTGCCCACCGGCTTGGCGAGCATGATTCCGTCGGCGCCCGCCGCCGCGGCCTCGTCGCAGGCGCGCTCGAACGACTCGGGCCCATCGATGGCGCCGCGCCACCCGGGCGCGATGCCCAGCTCGTTGTCGTTGGCCTCGACCGCCCGCTTGTCCCGGTGGTCGCCGAACGCGTTGTAGTACGACAGGCTCAGCCGCTCGGGCGAGAGCGGGAGGCTTGCCGACAGCGAGGCGTTCTCGCTCGCGGTGATACCCGACGCGGCCGCGCCCCGGGGTTCGCCCACCATCGCCGCCGCCGCCAGCACCAACGCCAGAATCACAAACCCGATCTTGCCAAGCTGCGAAGCCATGTTCAGCCCTCCAGCAGGCCAAATCGGCTCGATCACCCGCCCGGTTCAGAGCGATCCGGCCCATCAGCGCCCTGCTGAGAGTCCAGCACCGGCCCGAGGGCCCGCAGCAGCACCCCGATGTGCCCCTCGTACGCCTTCCACTTGGCGACCGACGACGCGTACACCGGGCGCCCGATCTCGTCGGCGTTGAGCGTCGGCGCGGGCCTGGGCCGCTCGTGGAACCGCATCACGCCCTCGTCCCACGCCAGCCCCGCGAACTCGATCAGCCTCCGGCTGGCGCCCTCCTGGTCCGCGATGATGTCCTCGTAGCGGATCTCCATGAACCGCAGGTTCACCGGCGCCCCGGGCAGGGTCTCCCGCCAGTGCTCCATGAGGCGCGCGTACTCGCAGTAGAACGAGCCCAGCCAGCGCTGGTCCGTCGCGTACGACATCGCGTTGAGGAAGTTGCGGAAGTAGCACGACAGGCAGGTGTCCCGCGGATCGCGCTGGGTGTGGATCACCCGCGCGCCGGGAAACAGCCTGGCGATCAGCCCCAGGTGCAGGAAGTTGAGCGGGTGCTTGTCCACCACACGCTGCGCGCCGGGCGCCAGACGCTTGAGATGGGCCAGGTACGCCTGCGCCCCCGACGCGACCTGGCGGGCGTTCAGCGACCGGACGCCCTGCTCCAGCGGGCGGCCAGCCTGGTGGACCAGCTCGCGATAGATGCTTGACATCCGCATCAGCTCGCCCGCGCCAAAGACCGCCGGGTGGGCGCCCAGGATGTTCTCTACGAGCGTCGTCCCAGAGCGGGGCATGCCCACCACGAAAATCGGCGTCTGGCTCAGGTCCCGCCCCCGCGCCCCGCCCGCGATCGCCTGGGGCGTCCACGCGCGGATCAGCTCGTCCGTGTCCCGCCTGGTCGCGCGCGGGTCGTAGCTGGCCTTCACAAGCCCGTGGGCCCGCTCAAAGTGCGCGAACGCCTCGTCAAACCGCCCAAGCTTGTCCAGCAGCGACGCAGCCTGGAAGAGCGCCTCCTGGCGCTGCCCCACGGGCAGGCTCCCCTGCGTCGCGAGCGCGTCGAGCCGCTCGATCGCTTCTTGTTCCCGTCCGAGCCGGCGCGCCGAGCCCGCCAGCGCGAGCGTCAGGGGCGGGTCCTCGATCCCTCGCCCGCCAGCTTCATCGAGCAGCGCTGCCGCCTCGTCGTGCCGCCCGCGCGACTGCAGCAGCCTGGCCAGCAGCGCCGTTCCCCCCGCGTGCTCGGGCGCCTGCGAGAGCAGCTCCCGAACAACACGCTCGCTCTCGTCGATCTTCCCCGCGAACTGCAGCGCCTGCGCCCAGTCGAACCGGACCTGCGCGTCCCGCCCGTCCAACGCCGTGGCCTTGCCCAGCTGCTGGGCCGCCTCCTCGTGGAACCCCTCGCGCTGCAGGCACGCGCCCTGCAACCGCCTGGCCTTCAGCTCCACCTGCGGCGTCTGGGGTTTGTCGAGCACGGGCGCCAGCTCGCGCATCGCCGCCCGAGCACGACCCTGCTGGAACAGGTCAAAGGCGCGCTGCACCGCGTCCAGCCCGCCCGACAGTCCAACCGGTTTTTGGGGTTGTCTCGCGCGGCCCATGCCCAAGCCTACCCGTGGGCCGGCGCGTCGGGACCCAGCTCGGTGTCCTCGTCCTCGGGCAGGTCGTCGCGCAGACGCTCGATCAGCTCGATGAGGCGTTTGCGGTCGTCCTCGTCGAGCATCTGCCCGGCCTCGAGCAGCGTCTTGGGCGTGAGCTTCTTGCGCACGCTCCCGCCGTCGGGCAGGCGGCGGTACGCGATCCCGGGCTCCGCGTTGACCAGGTCGGGCGAGGTCTCGATCAGGTCCGCCATCTTCCGCAGCATCGACGCGGCCGTCGCTGGCGACACCCCGTGCGCCACCCGCGCCCGCACCGGGATGAGCGACTGCACGGGCTCCTCGCGCCGCAGGATCGTCGCGTTGATGATGTGCCCGTCCGAGTCCGCCGTGGGCTCGTCGGGTCGGTCGAAGGTCACCGCGTTGATCCCGGCGAGGTACACAGCAGTCTGCTTGAGCTCACTCATGCGAAGGCACATCCGCCGGTCGGGGCGCCCGCCTTGGTGTGGATCGCACGATCCACCCGCCGCCGAGCACGAGGTCTGGGTCCGCGTGACTGTAGAGCACCGCGGCCTGCCCCGGAGCGACCGCCCGCTGGGGCTCGTCGAATCGCACCTCAAACGCCCCGGTCCGCCCGGAGGGGGTCGGGGCGTCCAGATCCGGGATCACCCGGCACCGGGCCGCCACCGCCGACGAGTTGTAACGGATCTGTGCGAAACAGGGCTGCCAATCCTCAAACCCGCGCGGATCCACCAGCCAGTTCGACTCCGCCGCCAAACAGCCGTCGCTGAGCAGGTCGTCGCCATCGCCGATGGTCACCGTGTTCGCCTGGGCGTCCTTTTCGATGACATACAGCGGACGCTCCGACGCGATGCCCAGCCCCCGGCGCTGCCCGATCGTGAACCGGTGCGCTCCCGCGTGCTCGCCCACGACGTTGCCGTCGCGGTCCAGGATCGCGCCCGCCCGCGCCAGCTCCGGGCGTTTGCGCTCGAGCAGGCCCGCGTAATCGTTGTCGGGGACGAAGCAGATCTCCTGCGAGTCGGGCTTGTCGAACACGGGCAGCCCCCGGGCTCTCGCCAGCTCGCGGGTCTGGGTCTTGAGCATGTCGCCGATGGGCAGGAGCATCTGGCCCATCCGCTCGCGAGGGACGCCGAACAGGACATACGACTGGTCCTTGGACCCGTCGAGCCCGCGGCGCAGCGCGGGAGCGTCGTCCACGCGGGCATAGTGCCCGGAGGCGACCAGCTCCGCGCCGATCTGGTGGGCGTAGTCGTGCAGCTTGCCGAACTTGAGCCAGTCGTTGCAGCGCACGCACGGGTTGGGCGTGCGCCCCCGGGCGTACTCGTCGATGAAGTAGTCGATGATCCGCCCGAAGTCGTCGCGGAAGTTGCAGACATAAAACGGGATCCCGAGCTGGGCCGCGACGAGGCGCGCGTCGCCCGCGTCACCCACGGAGCAGCAGCCCTGCTTGCCGATGCGGATCTTGCTCGGGTCGCACCCGCCCTCGGGGATCAGCTCGCCCACGGTCTCGCCGGGCGAGCCCAGACGCATGAACACCCCCACCACGTCGTACCCGCGTTCGAGCAGCACCGACGCGGCCAGCGACGAGTCCACCCCGCCCGACATCGCGAGCAGCACCTTCGTCCCGGGCTTGTGAGGTGTAGCGGACACACCCGATCGTAGCGACGGGATTGTCCCTATCCGCCGTCCCCGGGGCGCGTCGGGCGCTCGACCCGGTGCTCCTCGTAGTGCTCCTCGCCCATGTCGGGCAGCGACGTCGGCGCCCGGTCGGGCTCCCGCTCGGGCCTGGCCTTCGTGATCGGGGGCAACGGCTGGCCCAGGTGACGGATCTCTTGCCCGTCCCCCCCCTCGCCCAGTTCGATCGGCGCGTCGTCGGGGACGCGCTGCTCCGCCTCGACGCGCATCTCACGGCTGGCCGAGCTCATCGACTCGATCCGCGCTTCGCGCTCCATCCGCTCGCGCCGCTCCCGCTCGGCCACCCGGCTGTCGCGTTCTGCGCCCGAGATGTGGTTCCGCACCGCCCACTGCGACAGCCCCGCCAGCTGCAGGATCGACCACGAGAACAGCGCCGCGCCCAGCAGCACGAACAGCGAGCCCCACCCCGCCGCAATCTTGAACACGCCCGCAACTGAACCGAGCAGGACCGAGACCGCCGTAACCGGCCCGAAGATCGCCAGCGACCACGCCGCGCCGCGCAGGCGCTCCCCGATCCCCGAGTCCCCCGCCCAGTCCGCCAGGCTCGACAGGTACACGCACAGCGGGACCATCGCCAGCAGGCTCACCGCCCCCAGCAGGCCCGCCCCGATCACCAGCGCCTGCGCCGCGCCCGGGCTGGGCACGTACGCCCCCGTGATCACCAGCGCCGCGCACAGCGGCGCCGCGACCTGCGACCAGCGGATCGCCCAGCGCAGCGCGGGCAGATCCAGGATCGGATCGTGTGTGGTGTATTCACCGGTCGGTCGTTGACGCGTGGTGATCCACACGCCCGGCAGCCACACCAGCGCCGCCAGCAGCGTCAGCCCGTGCGCCACCGCCGCCGGGATCGGTGCGCCGCCGGTCCCGATGAACAGCTGGTACGCCGCGGTCAGCGCCCCCACCAGGATCGAGACCGACAGCAGCAGAAAGCCGAAGGTCAGCCAGCGGAGGTACTCCAGCGGCGCATCGGTCAGGGTGTCGGCGAAGCGGGATCTGCCCCCCCGTGCCCGGATCGGCGCCCCGCACTCGGGGCAGCTGGCCGTCTCTTCAAGCCCCCGCAGGTCGTACCCGCACTTGTGACAAGGGCGGTGCGACTGGATCTCGCGATCAACAACCGGGAGCTGGTCCTCGCTGATGGGCATCTCGCTCCAGTGTACGAATCCGGGGCGTCGCCTGATCCCATCGACCTAGACCGCAGCGCCCCGGGCCGCCTCGACCGCCGTGCGGAACATCGTCAGCCCGGGCGCCTCGGTCTTTCGCGTCGCTTCGTCCAGGCGTGTCCAGTACGGGTGCAGCGACCAGCGGGTGTACCGGTCCGGGTGGGGCATCAGCCCGAAGAGTCGCCCCGACGCGTCGCAGATGCCCGCGATGGAGCCGACCGAGCCGTTCACGTTCTCGCCGTAGCGCATCACCACGTGCCCGGACGCCTCGAGCATGCGCAGCGTCTCGGGGCTTGCAAAGAACCGACCCTCGCCGTGGGCGATGGGCAGCTGCAGCAGGTCGGGCGACATCGTCGGGTCCAGGCCCTCGGTCCAGACGCAGCGTTCCGGGCGTTCGAGGGTCATCGGGACCCAGTCGTCGATGAACCGCGCGCCCGAGTTCTCCGTGAGCGAGACGCTCTGGCGGGGCGGGGCGATCTCGGGCCAGGGCTGACCCGCGGCGGGCCCGGGCAGCAGCCCGAGCTGCGTCATCACCTGGAACCCGTTGCAGACACCGATCATCGGCGCCCCACGCTCCGCAGCTGCTCGAAGCTCCGGGTACAGCCCCTCGCGCAGCTTCACAGCAA
Source organism: Phycisphaerales bacterium (assembly GCA_029260415.1). GTDB lineage: Bacteria > Planctomycetota > Phycisphaerae > Phycisphaerales > UBA1924 > JAJRXR01. The sequence goes on from JAJDDH010000255.1 coordinate 7,010, forward strand.
ACAGTCGCCCCGACGCGATATCGTCGCCGTACGAGAATCCGCCCGGGAACCCGACCAGCTCGGCCCGCTGGATCGGCGCCGGGTCCGCCAGCAGACGGTCCAGGTGGACCAACTCCACGCGGGCGCCCGCCAGCTCGAAGGCGAGGCACAGCTCCCGGTCGCAGTTCGTCCCGGCCGTGCGGATGACCAGGGCCGTCGGGCGGTGTCGCTCGCTCATGCCTACACCATAGAACAGCTCGGCGCTCGGCGCCCCGCCCGCCCCGGGGCCATACCATCTGGCCCCACGGGGCTCGGACGCCCCATCAGTTGAAAGGACGCACGATGCCCGCGGTCTTCCCGTTCAGAGCGGTCCGGTACGCCAACGCCGACGTCAGCGCCCTCGCCGCGCCCCCCTACGACGTCCTCGACACCTCCTCAAAGGGCAAGCTCCTGGACAAGAACGCGAAGAACATCGTCGCGATTGACCTGCCCCACGTCCCCGCCAAGCAGCTCGGGCCCGACGCGGCGTACCAGGGCGCCGCCGACGCGTACCGGGCCATGCTCAGCGACGGCACGCTCGCCCAGTGCAAGGCGCCCTCGATGTTCGCCTACCGCCAGAGCTACACCTTCGAGGGACGCGACCTCCAACGCTGCGGCATGGCCTGCACCGTCGAGACCGTCCCCCTCGGGCCCGACACCGACGCCTCCCGCGGCGGGGGCATCCTCCCCCACGAGCAGACATTCTCTGGTCCCAAGGAGGACCGCATGGCCCTCATGAAGGCCACGCGATGCCAGCTCAGCCCCA
>JAJDDH010000256.1 GCA_029260415.1 Phycisphaerales bacterium
CGCGCACGCCCCGGGCGATCGGGGACCGCGTCATCGACGTGCTGCAGGAGATCAGCGAACGCTCGGACCGGGTAAGCCTGACGATGATCGATGTCTCGGGCGTCAACGGCGTCGCGCAGCTCGGGGCGCTCAGCGATCGCCTGCTGGAGCGCGACGCGGGCGTGATCGACACGCAGCGCCGCCTGCTGGGCATGGCCTTCGAGGAGGTCGGGCGGCACGCGGACGAGTTGGAGTCGCTCTCGACGGCGCTGCAGGGCGTGCGGGACCAAATCCCCGAGGGGGCGCCCGGGGGGGCGAACAACCGGGCGTTCTTTGACCAGCAGAGCGCCGTGGCCCGGGTCGCCGCGCGAGAGCTTCGGGGGCTGGTGCAGACGCTTCGGGCCCGGGTGGACGAGGCGAGCGGGGCGCCCGACGCCAGGGGGATCGGGGGCGCGCTGGGGCTCTCGCTCGAGACGCTGGCTCAGCAGCAGGGCGAGCTGTCGGACCAGCTGGCGATGTTCAGCGAGGCGGACTCGCTCGACGAGCGGGCCCGGGCGCGGGCGGCGCCGCTGGCGCGGAGCACGCGGGACCGGCGCGATGATCTGGCGATCCTCGCCGACGAGCTGTCCCGCCTGGAACGACCCGACAGCGTGCGCGTCGCGACGGCGCTGGAACGCAACCAGGCCCTGCTGGTGATCGGTCCGCCCGGCGAGGGCGTGACGGCGGTGGATCTGGACCTGATCCTGCCCACGACGACCGCCGCGTTTGAATCGACGGGGATCTCCGCCGCGGCGACGCTCGCGCGGCGCACGGAAGAGCTCATCACCAGCGCGATCGGGTCGCTGGCCAGCCCGGTGCGCCCGATCGCGGTGATCACGCACGGGGAGCGCAGCCGCGGGCTGTCACTCGACGGTGTGTTCGCGCCCATGAGCGACCGCCTGGCGCAGCGCGGGATCGACGTGGTGGAGTGGGCGACGTCGGTCGAGCCCGACCCGCCCGAGCTGATCGCGCTGGACCCCTCGGGCCAGCGCCCGCGGGTGTACATCGTGGTGAACACGAACAGCGCCATCGCGGCGCGCGGCGAGGGCGACACCGGGGGCTCGCAGCGGGCCCAGGCCCTCGGGCAGGCGATCGACGGACTCGTCGAGCGGGGCAAGAGCGTGCTCGTCAGCCTCAACCCCTCGGTCTTCCCGACCTTCGGGGACGTGGACCCGACGGCGCGGGCGCTCGATTCGTTCGGCATCCACGCCCGCTCCGGGCGCCCGCTGCTGCGCCGGGTCGTGGGCGAGCGGGGCGTGGCGGTGGGCACGGAGCTTCGCCCGGTGGCGTCGGTCAAGGGCAGCGCGATCGCCGACGCGGTCTTCGGGCTGGAGATGCGGATGCCGTGGGCGATCCCGCTGGAGCTGGGCGAGGGCGCGACGGCGCTGCTGACGATCGAGGACACGCCCTCGATCTGGGGCGAGAGCCAGTGGGGCAGGCTGTGGCAGACACCCACAGACCAGCACGCGATGCTGCCCGAGCAGCCCGAGCCGGGCGACGAACGCGACCTGGAGAGCGAGCGCTGGGTGCTCGCGGCTAGCGGCACGCGGGCGCACGAGTCCAGCGGGCGGACGCAGCGGATCGTCGCGATCGGGTCCAACGGGTGGCTGCTGCGCGATGTTGCGGGGGCGCCGCGGGTGGTTGACGGGCGGATCGTCGCGACGGGGAATCTGGAGCTGCTCGAGGCGAGCGTGCTGTGGCTGGCGGGTCAGGACGAGCTGATCGCCCAGAGCGCGCAGGCGGACTCGATCTCGCTGGTCAAGCCCATGAGCTCGTCAGGACGGCGGACGCTCGGGTGGGCGCTCATCGCGGGTCTGCCCGGGGTGATCCTGCTGTGCGGAGTCGTGTACCGCTTCGCGCGGGGATGAGAGACCGTCAGAGGCGCGCAGGTCCGACCTTTCAGCCCCGGACTGGCGATGGCGGCGGAGCGTCTTGCTGGTGCGCGTGTTGAACCCGCACGATGCGCAGGTGAAGGTGCGCCTGGACTCCTCGCAGAGCGTCGTGTGGCAGACCGGACAGCGGTCGGGGTTGAGGTCCAGCCCGCACTCGGGGCACTCGCGCTGGGTGAGCGGGAGACCGGTGAGCGAGTAGGCGCACCAGGGGCAGCCGCCCTTGAACGTGCGGGGCAGGGCGGCGATGAACAGCCCGACGGCGGTGACCATCGCGGTGTAGGGGTAGAGCAGGACCTGCATGCCCTGGATGAACCAGCTCGGGTCCATGCGGCGCAGCTCGAAGTGGGCCAGCGAGATCCCGACCAGGCCCAGGGCGCCCAGCAGCACGATCGCGAACCCGAGCCACTCGCGCCGGAACCTGGCGGCGGGGATCCAGATGAGCAGGGCGTATCCGAGGAAGAAGGGGATCATGCGATGCCCCATTGTTCGCCCGTCGGCGGCGGTCAGATCAGCGGCCCGCCTGGAAGAAGGTCTTGAGCGAGTCGTAGATGTCGTCCTTGGTGTTGACCTTGGAGCAGATCAGGCGCGGTCCGGCGGTGTCCGCGAGGCTGTCGGGGAAGGCCTCGCGGAGGACGTTGATGAAGTTGCCCGAGCCGTAGGCGCTGGCGACCTGGCAGTAGCCGAACATGTTCGCCCGCGGGGCGAGCTGGTCCTGGATGAGCTTGACCGAGAGGCGGTTGTCGGCTTCGGAGGAGTTGTCGCCGTCGGAGAAGTGGAAGAGGTAGATGTTCCAGGCGGCGGGGTCGTAGGACGAGTCGAGCAGTTCCTTGCAGCACTGGTAGGCGGAAGAAATCCTGGTCCCGCCGTCCTCGCGCAGGGAGAAGAAGGTCTTGCGGTCGACCTCGGCGGCGCGGACGTCGTGGACGATGTACCGGCTCTCGATGCCCTCGTAGTTGCGACGGAGCCAGGTGTCGATCCAGAATGCTTCCAACCTCACGAGTTCCTTCTGCTCGTCGCCCATGGAGCCCGAGACGTCCATCATGTAGACGATCGCGGCGTTGGACTGGGGCTTGCGGATCTCCTCGAAGCTGCGGTAGCGGAAGTCCTCGCGGATGGGGACAATGACGGGGTTCTCCGGGTCGTAGTCGCCCATCATCAGCTGTCGGCGGAGCGCCTCGCGGTAGGATCGCTTGAAGTGGCGCAGCGAGGCGGGGCCGGTCGGGCGGATGCCGGTGAACTTGTTGCTGACGTTCTCAAGGCGGTGCTCGCCCTTGGGCTCGATGCGGGGGAGCTCGAGCTCCTCGGCGAGGATGTCGGCCAGGTCCTCCATCGAGACGTCGACCTCGAGGATGTGCTGGCCCTGCTCGTCGCCGCCGGCGTTGTCGCCGTCGCCTGGCTGAGCGCCGACCTTCTCGCCTTCTTCGCCTTCGCCCATGCCCACGCCTGCGGAGTTGTCGCCGTAGCGGAACGTGGGGATGTCGATGTCGTGGACGGGGATGGAGACGGCGCGCTTGCCCTCGCGCCCGATGAGCTCGTCACGCGAGAGGAACCGGCGCAGGTCCTTGCGGATCTTGCCGCGGACGATCTGGCGGAAGCGTTGGTGGTCTTGCTCGATCTTGGAGATCATGGCGGTCCGTGCCTCACACAGCTGTACGCAAGGGGAGATCGGCCGGATCGGGGGATCGCGCCATCGAATCGGGTGAATCAGGTCTGCGGGGCGGCGCTGACCTCGCCCTGGGGGCGTCTGGAGAGGCGGCGGGCGACGCGGGCGGTCGCCCAGAGCGCCAGCGGGACGGCCAGCACCAGCTCGCTGGCCCGGTTGAGCAGGTCCGCGGTCAGCGAGACCGCCTGGGTGGCGCCCGAGGCGGCGCCCGCGATGCCCACCCCCCACTCCCGCACGCCCAGCCCGTTGCCCACGAAGGGGACGAGCTGCGCCAGCTGGCTGGCTGCGGTCACGAGCACGGTATCGCCCAGGGTCAGCGGCGCGTCGAGCAGCTCAAAGAGCAACGCGTAGCGGGCGATCCAGACGAGGATGTCGAGGTAGCGCAGCAGCATCGCGGCGCCCAGGCGGGCGAGGCTGAGGCTGCGTGCCGCGAGGACGGCGCTGAGCAGCAGCAGGACGAGCCCGGGGACGCCGCTGCCAGCGACGACGACCCAGGGGCTCGTCGTCCCGAGCAGCAGCAGCGCGACGCCCAGGAGCAGCGCGGTTGAGATCGCGGACATGGCGACGGACTCGCCCAGGGCCCTGGCGCTGTCGCGCACGCGGATGTTGTTGACGCGTTTGTGGTAGGCGATGCGCCCCATGAGCCCGGGCTTCATGGGCAGGAAGTTGAGCAGCCAGGCGCTGGCGACCAGCGAGATCATCTCGCCAAACCCCACGCGCCCGTAGCGGACGGTGATGAACCAGAGCGAGGATCCGATGAGCAGCAGGTTGAGCGGGGGGAGGACGATGCTCAGGGCGATCATCCAGGGCGGGGCGTTGCGGGCGTGCTCGAGCGCCTCGGCGATGTCACCGCGCCGCCAGATCACCACGGCGACGGCGAGGGCCAGCAGCGACAGCGACACGACAAAGCCCGTGATCCTGCGGGCTCGGCTCCGCGCCGGCGCGACTGCGTCGTCGGGCAGGGAGGGGCTCTGGGCGGTCATCCGCCTTCGCCTGGATCGACAGCTGGCGGGCTCTGGGGGGCCCCGGCCTCGGCCTGCGCCGCGGCAGCGGCGGCGGCGGCCTGCTCACGCAGGAGCGAGAGCGTTGGGCCGACGAGGGACGTGGGGTGGGCTGTCGCGTGCGTGTACCCGCCTCCGCCCTGCGCAGACCGGCGGCGCAGCAGATCGGCGATATCCCGCAGCGCGGGGGCGCCGGACTCGATCGACTCGGCCACGAGCTCGTCGGACCCGTCGGTGGAGCGAGTGAGCAGCACCAGGCAGGCGCTGACCTGATCGATCGGGTCGCCCGAGCGGATCTCGGCGGCGAGCAGCTCTCGCACACGCTCGTCGAACGGTTCCATCACCGGGGCCATGGTCGCGTGCGGGAGCACGCAGAGCATGAGCGATCGGTCAAGGGGCTCAGCTCGCTCGTAGCGTTCGATCGCCGCGCGGACCACGTCATCGGTCCCGGGCTCGGGTTTGTTCTTGGGATCGGTCGCGACACGGAGCAGGGCGGCGCGCGTGGCGACAAGCGTGAGCTGCAGTTTCTCGTCGGGCGCGGTCCGCAGGCGCAGGGCCAGCTCGCGCGGGGAGAGGCGCGACGGGGAGACGGGGCGACGGATGACCATCGGGCTGGTCTCGGCGCTGTGGCACAGCGGCCCCTTTGCCATCGCGCCCTGCTCTCGCGAGGCGCGGAAGCCCTGCAGCAGGCGCCAGGACTGACGCATAGTCGATTCCGCGTTGAGGTCGAGCAGCCAGCGCGTGAACGGAGAGTCCGCGGGGACGGTGATCTCGATGGACTCGAGGGGCATCAGGCGCAGGCGGCGGTCGATCTCCACGACCTCGGGCTGCGGCTCGCTCTCGAACCGGCCGATCTCCGTGTCGATGTGGGGCTGGACGAGGAAACGCGATGAGATCGGGCGCCCCGGGCCGAGCCCGAGCGGGATGGTCGAGGTGTTCTGGACGCGGATGCTGACCATGGCGACCTCGCCAGGTTCGAGCGTGCGCTTGACCGGGTGGAAGCGGACGTTCATGAACTCGCTGGGGCCCTTGATCATCTGGTCGATGAGGGGCGGGACGGACCTGGCGAAGGCGTCCATGCGTTTGCCGTCGGGCGTGCGGACATCGTCGGCGCCGATGAGGGTCTTGAGGCGTGAGCCGGCCCAGGCCCCCAGCGGGGAGATGGGGCTCTGGCGCATGACGCTCAGGAAGCCCCGGGCCGCCTGGGCGCGCTGCCCTCTGGCGAGGGCGACCTCCGCGTCGAAGAGGTCCGTGCCCAGCCCGGTCTCCAGGTACTCGCGGACGGTGATGGCCTGGTCCACCTGGTCGAGGCGGAGCGTGATCCAGGGGATGAGCCAGCGGATGAGTCGGTTGAGGTCGGGCGCCTGGGCCGCGAAGACCTGGACCGCGCGGGCTGAGGCCTGGGGGTCGGCCTCGGCAAGCACACTCGTGAAGTGGAGCTCACCGAAGAGCTGGGCCATCTGGATCATGGCATCGCGCTTCAGGCTCTCGTCGTTGCCCGCGAGGTACGAGGTGAGCTGGCGGACCTGCTCGGTGGTCTGCAGGCTCATGTCCTTGAGGGCCTCGGTCCGCGAGCGTTCGTCGCCCGCCGCGGCGGCGGCGAGCGCCCGGATCCGATCGATCGAGGGGTCGAGGCGTTCGTCCTCGGGCAGGGGCATGTCGTCGGTGAGCTCGCCCGCGGCCTCGGCCATCGCCCGGCTCTCGGCGATGGACTGGCGGCGTCGGGCGATCATGTCATTGAGGGTCTTGACGACCGCCTCGGGGCCCTCGTCGTGCCATTGGAACAGCAGGCCCTGCTGGAGCAGGCTCAGGTTCGCGTCGCCCGCGTGCTGGTGGATGAGCACCGCGTTCTGGAAGTACCGCCTCGCCTGCTTGAACGCGCCCTCCGAGGCGAGCAGCTGCGCGATCGCCTGATGGAGGTTCGAGTCCATCGGGTCGGCGTAGAGCAGGTTGAAGAGCATCTCCAGGCGTTCGACCGGGTCCTCCCGGCGCTCGGCGTGGTAGGTCATCGCCAGGGTCGCGGCGAGCTTGTTGGTCACGTCCAGGCGGGTGGACGTGCTCAGCAGCTCAACGAAGCGGCTCTCATCGCCCAGCTCGCGGGCGAGGTTGGCCGCGTCGAAGGCCAGGCGGGAGCGGACGCTGGCGTCGATGGACTGGCCTGCGGGACCGAGGTACCGCTCGTAGGCCGCGAGGCGCTCCTCACCCGTCTGCAGGCGGTTGATGATGGCGCTGATCAGGCGGAGCTGGGCGACGGTGTCGCCCCGGTCCATCTCCACGAGGCGGCGGGTGGCGCGGAGGAGCAGGCGTTCGTCGGTGGTGGCCCAGGCCGCGGCGACGACCTTGTGCTGGAGCTCGAGATCATCGGGATCGAGCGCCGCGGCGATGCTCAGGGCGTGGAAGGTGAGCAGGTAGTCGCGCGGGAGCGGGAGCTTCTGCATCCGCAGGTCCAGCAGCGCGATCTGCTCGATGGCGTCGGAGACGGACCGCTGCTTGTCGCCCGAATCCGCGCCCAGAGCGCGCGTGGGCGTGAGCAGCAGCGTCAGGGCGCCCAGAATCAGGACGCCGAGGCGAGGGCGAGCACGGAGAGTCCGGCGAGCATGGTCAGGCACGAGACGACCTCCGCAGCCCAGACGACCCCCCGGCTGGCGCCGGGAAAGAGCCGATCGGCGACACAGAACGTGAAGACGAGTGACCCCGCGGCCACCCCGGAAAGGCCCGCGGCGATCTGCTGGATCGGGCTGAGCCCCAGCAGCATCCCCCCGGACATCAGCACCCAGAGCCCGGCAACGACGAGCGCGGCCGACCACGGCAGCGC
>JAJDDH010000257.1 GCA_029260415.1 Phycisphaerales bacterium
CGACGGATCGAGATCCGGGCCGAGGATGTCGGACGAACCGCCGAGGCCGGTGGCCCCGTTGGCGGTGGAGGCGCCGGCGGCGCCGAAGATGCCGCCGTCGAAGGTGGGCGCGCCGGTGGAGAAGGCAACGCCAGCACCGGAGACCTCGACGTCGAAGGCGAAGACCGAGTTGCCGGAGATGTTGTCGCTGACGACGACACCGATGGTGAAGACATCACCGAAACCAACGGTCGAAGCGCTGGAGGTCAGGGTGACCGTGCCAACGTTCTGGGCGGAAGCGACTGTCGCGAGGCCCGCGACAGCGGCGATAGCGATCGCACTCTTCATATCTGTTTCTCCTCAAGTGGGCTCATGGCCCAAAAAATACTCTCTCTTGCGTTGAACGAACGTCTTCGTTCCTGACCCAGTGCGATGGTACTGGTCTGTCCAAACTCATGCAAGAGAGAATGCCAGTGATTTCGATCGGAATTTTTGGTAGGTATGTGTTTGGCAAATCGCTAAGCTGGTGCTGGTGAGAGGTTTAAGGCCAGTGGAGAGGGCTTCCAAAAGGAGGGAGAGAAGCGCGTCAGTTGCGCGAATCTGATGGGGTCTTCACAGATTGGAGATGTGGGTGTCCAAAACGGAGAAACCCCCGTCCACTGGCGTGGACGGGGGCTCACCTGGTTCCTCGTTGAGGTCTGACCCTCGTGGGGGGTCAGGAGAGGATTAGCGACGGCGACGGGTGGCGACGAGGCCACCGAGGCCGAGCAGGGCCATGCCGGACGGGGCCGGGGTGACCGTGACGCGGGTGCCGACGAACTCGATGCTGTCGTAGAGGGCGGGGGCGATGACGATGCCACCACCCATGCCCCACTGCATGGCGGGGTTGGGGCCGGTGCCGTCGGACGCGGCGAAGTCGATCAGGCCCTCAGCGTCGCCCGTCACCTTGAAGGTGAAGACGGTGACGCCGTCGAGGGAGGGATCGAGGTCCGGACCGAGGATGTCGGACGAGCCGCCGAGGCCGCTGGCAACGCTGCCGGCGATGCCGCCGCCGAAGCCGAAGACGCCGGCGTCGACCTGCTGGTCGCTGAGGGTGTGGGCGGCGCCGGAGGCGGTGACGTCCAGATCGAAGGCGAACACGGAGTTGCCGGCGATGTTGTCGGACAGGGTGACGCTGATGGTGGTCATGCCACCAACGGCGATCGTGGCATCGGCCGCGGACAGAGTGACGGTGCCGACGTTCTGGGCGGAAGCGACGGTGGCGAGGCCGGCGACGGCGGCGATAGTGATCGCGCTCTTCATGGTGATCTCCTCACGTGGATTGGTGATGTCCAAACTGATTCATGCTGAACGAACGACTCGTTCTGACCCACGCGAAAGGTGCAGCCCAACCGGGGGACTCGCCACCAAAAGGGGCGCTGAAACTTGGGTTTTTTCGTGAACATTGCTCGATTGCGGCCCGCTGGGGCCTCCAAGTTTGCCCAGATTGCCCCGTTCTCGGCCTTCAGCGGCCCAGATCACGGTTCAGGCGGCTTCACGCGGCTCAATCCGGGTTGGAGACGGGCGACCGGCGGTAGCTCAAAAAACTGATCGCGTGGGCGTTTCGTTCGTCCGCGGGGTGGTCCACTCGGCGCTGAAGGGTCCACTCGTCGCCCAGCTCGGGGAAGCTGGTGTCGCCTTCGATGTGGGCGTGGATGCGGGTGAGCTCGATCCGCTGGGCCCGGGGGAGGGCGAGGCGGTAGATCTGGCCGCCGCCGATGATCATGTGGGTGTCGCCCGGGGCGGCGTGCTCGGCGATCTGGATCGCGGCGTCGAGGTTCTCGGCGGTCTCGACGCCCGGGCGGGACCACTCGGGCTGTCGGGTGACGACGATGTTCAGGCGCCCGGGCAGGGGGCGCTGGATCTCGTCGAAGGTGCGCCGTCCCATGATGACCGCGTGCCCGATGGTGGTGCTTTTGAAGTGGGCCAGGTCTCTGGGGAGGGACCAGGGCATGCCGCCGGCGAGGCCGATGACGTGGTTCTCGCTCGCGGCGGCGACGAGCACGAGGATCGGGGTGTGTGAATCTGGGGCGCCCTGCACGCGAGAGCCTAGACCGCAACGGCGGCGCGGATGTGCGGGTGGGGGTCGTAGCCGACGACCGAGATGTCCTCGAAGCGGAAGTCGTCGATCTCGCGGACGTCCGGGTTGAGGCGGAGGGTGGGCAGGGCCCTGGGGGTGCGGGAGAGCTGCTCGCGGGTCTGCTCGAGGTGGTTCATATAGAGGTGGGCGTCGCCCAGGGTGTGGATGAACTCGCCCGGGCGGCATTCGCAGACCTGGGCGACCATCATCGTGAGCAGGGCGTAGCTGGCGATGTTGAAGGGGACGCCCAGGAACAGGTCCGCGGAGCGCTGGTAGAGCTGGCAGGAGAGGCGGGGGGGCCCGTCCTCGCAGGGCTGGACGTAGAACTGGAAGAGGCAGTGGCAGGGGGGCAGGGCCATCTGGTCGATCTGGCCCACGTTCCAGGCGCAGACGATGTGTCGGCGTGAGTCCGGGTTGGTGCGAAGGCTCTCGATGAGCTGTTTGATCTGATCGATGGTGTCGCCAGTGGGGGTGGGCCAGGAGCGCCACTGGGCGCCGTAGACGGGGCCCAAGTCGCCCGTCTCGGGGTGGGCCCACTCGTCCCAGATGGAGACGCCCACGTCGTTGAGCGAGCGTGCGTTGGTGTCGCCTTTGAGGAACCAGAGCAGCTCATGGAAGATGGAGCGGGTGTGGAGTTTCTTGGTGGTGACGAGGGGGAAGCCGCCTGGCGTGCGGTCGGGGTTGGGGTGGGGGGGGTCGAGGGCGTAGCGGGACTGGGCGCCGAAGAGGGAGAGGGTGCCGGTGCCGGTGCGGTCGTCCTTGCGGGCACCGTGGGTGAGGACGTGGTTGAGCAGGTCGAGGTACTGGCGCACGGGAGCCCTCCTTGGCAGGGGTGCACAGTAAAGCGCCGGGCGCGGGGGCGCCCGGAGCGGGTCTGTGTCGGCAGATGTGGAGGGTCAGTCCTGGGGCGGCGATGAGCGTCGCGGCGCTGCGGTGTCGGCGGACGCGCTCGCCCACGGCGCGGATCGCGACCATGATCGGGGAGTGGCGGACGGACCAGCGCCAGGCGGAGGCGAGGGGGCGTGGGGCGTTCACGCGACCCCCCCCTTGACGACGCCCAGGGTGGTGAGGGTCTGGGTCAGGGCGGTCCAGGCCTTGCGGTCGGCGGCGAGCTTCTTCTTGCCCGAGCCCGTCAGGCGGTAGTACTTGCGGTCGCGCCCGGAGTCGGCGGTGCGCCACTGGGCCTCGATAAGGCCCTTGGCCTCGAGGTTGTAGAGCATGGGGTAGAGGGTGGACTGGCCCATGGCCAGGACGCCGTCGGAGCGCTGTGCGAGGGTCTCGACGAGCTGGTAGCCGTACATCTCGTGGGCGGAGAGGAGCTGGAGGACGGCGGTGGGCCCGGCGCCGCGCATGAGTTCGCGTTCGATTTTCATGGGTGAGGTCCTCGTGCGTGCGTGCGAGAGGCTGTGGGTCGAATACTGTGTACCACATAGTATGCGGCGCGTGCAAGCGCCCGGTTCCGGGGCCTGTCCGGGCGGGGGGTCAGCGCTGTGTGAGGGTGGCGCGGAGGGTTTCGTGGAGTCGTCCGCGGCGGACGCCCAGCTCGATGGTGGAGCCCGGGGCGTAGCGTCCGAGGCGGCGGATGAGCTCGTTGAGGTCGCGGGTGGGCTGGCCCGCGACGCTGGTGATGCGGTCGTAGGGGCGGAGCCCGGTGCGTTTGCGGGCATCGCGGGAGATGGAGACGACGATGGGGCCGTCGCCGGAGCCGTTCTCGATCTCGACGCCGAGGGTGGCGCGGAGGTCCGAGCCGGTCTCGGGGGTCATGGGGAGGGTGTGGATCCAGGCGCGGTAGTCCTTCTCGATCTCGTCGATGGGCTTGCCCAGGACGTGCTCGAGGGCGGCGATGCCCGAGCGGTCCTCGTCGTAGGTCTGCGTGTAGCGCTCGTACCAGGGGCGGAGCGTGCGGGTGTCGGCCAGGTACAGGAAGACCGTGCGCGCGTGGGCGTAGCGGGCGAGCGGGCGTCGGGAGGAGAACGTGGCCTGGCTGTACTGGGCGAGCTTGTCGATGCGTTCGAGGCGCCCGGCGTTGAGCTGGCGCTTGACGATGTTGGTGCGCCAGGAGGCGACGGGCTTGATGGCGGTGTTCGCCCCGTCGTAGTCCTCGACGAGCGAGCAGAGGCCCTCCTGGATCCAGATGGGGTGGTTCTGGCCGCGCCGGGTCATGTCGCGCCAGTGGAGGACGTGGAAGAACTCGTGTCGGAGGGTGGCGCCCAGGTCCTGGGCGACGAGGTGCTTGTTGTCGTGGACGTAGGCGCCCCCGACGCGGGAGAAGCCCTGCTGGGCGGAGGCGCCGAGCACGCCGACGGACCACTTGATGAAGTCGGTCTCGTTGGGGAGGACGACGATGACCCAGGGGTCGTAGGG
>JAJDDH010000258.1 GCA_029260415.1 Phycisphaerales bacterium
CGGGTGCAGGATGGAGCGCACAACGATCACGAGCAGGATGATCGACAGGGCCCAGTCGAAGGTGATCGCGTGCAGGGTGCGGAGAACGAACAGCAGCGCGTGCGTCAGCCAGCCGAAGGTGCAGAAGGCGCAGATGGAGCCGAAGTTGTAAATAACAATGTTGTCGATGCCAAGCGCGACGGCCAGAGGGTCGGCGTCGATCTCGGGCTCATTGAGCGGGCCCGCGTACACGCCGATCGAGGCGTCCGACACTCCACCGGGGGGCGCAACGCGCTCGTCGCTGGTCAGCGAGAGCACGATGATCGGGGGGTGGTCCTTGTCGTTCTGCTCGCTCTCGGGGTTGAGCAGGTATCGCTTGAGGGTCTTGGCCTCGCGGAAGAGCTTGTCCTCGGCGGGGGCATTGCCCGGGTCGTCCAGCAGCGGGTGGGCGACCACGGCGAAGTACCGGTCCGTCATCGCGGCCCAGACCAGGCGGTAGCCCCCGTTGAGGGTCCACTCGTCGGGCCAGAGGGGGCGGACGATCTCGTACCGGCCCGTGGCCTTGTCGCGCTTGCCGATGATCTTGTTGCGCTGCGTGAGGCGGCTGTCGGCGGTGACGCCGGCTGAGCTCCCCTGGTTCTCGGGGTTGAGCAGGTACCCGAAGCGGGCGCGGCGTTTGTCGCCGCCGTAGAGCGACTTGGGCGTGGGCAGATCGACGGGGCCTGTCTGCGTCCAGACCACGGTCATGGGCTCGTCGGTCAGGTTCTCGAGCTTCTGCTCGATCCGCAGCTCGTACGAGGCGGGCTGGATGACGAAGCGCCGGATGATCCGCGCGACGGTCTGGCCCTGGGCGTCGAGGATCTCGGCCTCGAACCGCCCGGGGTCGTCCGGGCTCTGGCGCCAGGTGCTGGCGCTGCTGCCCAGGGCGACGCCCTCGCCGTTGATCGTGACGCGCTCGAGGGCGAAGGGGACGGCCTTGTAGTAGTTGGCGCGGTCCACGCGGGCGCGCTGGAGCGTGACGTGCTTCTCGCGCTTGACGGTCTCGTACGCGTCCATGAGCGAGAGCCGCTCGATGCCGGCGCCGAAGCGGGAGAACTCGATCGAGAGCAGCTCGGTGGTGTGCTCGCTGTAGGGCGCCAGGACCGCGAGCGTCTCGGGCATGCCCTCCCACTCGCGGACGAAGAGTGTGGGCTCCGGGACGGGCTCGGGCTCTGGCTGGGCCTCTGGCTGAGCCGTGGGCGGCGCTTCGGGCTGGGTCTCGGGCTGGTCTTCGGGCGTGACCTGGGCGGGCGCCTGCGTCTCGGGCGCAGCGCTGGTGTCGCCCGGCTGCGCGAGGGCGAAGGGCGTTGCCGCGGCGAGCAGGAGGGCGAGGATCGGTGCCGTCAGGGCGCCAAGGGGCGCGCGACGGGTGCGGGATGTGGGCATGCTTGGCATGGTCCTTGGTTGTGAGTCATCGCCCGAGGACCGGGCGCGGGGTCATCGGCCTTCGTACAGGCGGTCGCCCAGCCAGTCGTGCAGTTCGGGGATTGCCTTGATTTTGTCGGCGGTGCTCTTCACGTCGTACTCGACCCGGTGGAACTCAACCCGGTCGCTGTGCAGCACGGCGTAACTCGCCCGCGGGTCCTGGTCGCGGGGCTGGCCCACGGACCCGACGTTGATGATCACCTTCTCGTCGTCCATGAACTTGTAGGCGCCCGAGTCGCCGATCTCGGCGGGCGGGTAGAAATCGGGCTCGTCGGTGAACACGCCCGGGACGTGGGTGTGCCCGACCAGGGCGATGCGCTCGACGCGCTCGAAGATCGCCTCGAGCTTGTCGGGCGCGTCGGTCGCGTCGTCGGGGAAGATGTACTCGTTGATGGGCCTGCGGGGCGAGGCGTGCACCGCGAGCACGGGGATGTCCGTCTCGGGCAGCGTCTCGACCACACGGACGCGCAGGCGACCCAGGAAGTCGTACCGCTTGGCGCGGAGGGCCTCGTCCTGCTCGGCGTCGAACTGGGCGCGGGTCCAGTACGCGCTGGACTCGGCGGCGGGGTTGAAGTTGGTCGGCTCGTACAGCACCCCGAAATCGTGGTTGCCCATGAGCGTCCAGGCGCACGCCTCGGCGACCATGTCCACCACTTTCAGCGGGTCGGGCCCGTAGCCCACGACATCGCCCAGGTTGATGATGCGGTCGATGCCCTTGGACCGGATGTCATCGAGGACCGAGCGGAGGGCTTCGGCGTTGCCGTGGATGTCGCTGATGACCGCGGTGGGCACGTGGAGAGGCCTCCTGGGCGCTGAGACGGCAACTCTAGAGACCCCCCGGGGCTTCGGCAATCGACCCGAGCGAGGGGATCGGGGGTTGGTCCGCCCGGGTTCTCTCCGATTCCGGGTGGGAATCTTGCGCCGGATTGGCGCGGCCCTATCATGCCGAGCGGACCAGAGACCGATGGATCGGTCTGCGGACCGGGGTCGTCAGATGCCCGGATTCGTCCCGAGAACCCGCCAGATGGCGTGTGCCACTGGCACGACATGACTTAGGCAGGATGGACCATGCCAGCAGCCAGTGTCAGCTACCAGCGAACCCGTGAGATGACGATCGACGAGCTGCTGCTCGAGAATCGGATTGTCTTCCTCGTGGGCGAGATCAACCACGCATCGGCCTCCAGGGTGCTGATGCAGATGCTCTACCTCGAGAACCAGCGCAAGGCGCAGGAGATCAACTTCTACATCAACTCGCCCGGGGGCAGCGTGGACGACACGCTGGCGCTGTTCGACACGATGAAGTTCCTCTCCAGCCCCATCG
>JAJDDH010000259.1 GCA_029260415.1 Phycisphaerales bacterium
ATCGCCGGGTCGCGGGCGACGCTGCCGATCTTCCTGGGCGCGGGCGCCTCGGCGCTGGTGGCGGTGCTGATGATCAGCGCCCTGCGCCGCATCGCGCGCGTCGAGGCGGGCGCCGCGATGGGCGTGTCATTTTCCATCCTGTTCGCCCTGGGCGTGCTGCTCATCGAGCAGGCCGCGGCCAGGCACGTGGACCTTGACGCCGACTGCGTGCTCTACGGCCAGCTTGAGTACGTCAACTGGTACCCGCCCACCGACTGGAACGAGTTCTGGACCCTCAGCACCCTGCGCGACGTCCCGCGCCAGGTCGTGGTGCTGCTGGGCGCCGTGGGCGTAGTCACGCTGTTCATCGCCCTGTTCTTCAAGGAGCTCCGCATCACGACCTTCGACCCCGCCCACGCCTCGGCCATCGGCATCCACTCGGGGCTCATGGGCGTGCTGCTGATGACGCTCGTCGCGGGCGCCACCGTCGCCGCGTTCGAGGCGGTCGGCTCCATCCTCGCCATCGCGATGCTCATCACCCCCGCCGCGACGGCGAGGCTGCTCACCGACCGCTACTCGACCCAGATCCTGCTCAGCGCCGCAATCGCGTCGCTCGTCGGGGTGGGGGGGTACCTCGCGGGCGCGTTCGGACCGTCGCTGCTCGGGCTCGGGAACGTCTCGCTCAACGTCGCTGGGAGCATGACCGTCCTGGGCGTCGTGCTGCTGGTGTTCACGATCTTCCTGTCCCCCTCGCACGGCGTGCTGGCCCGGGCCCTGCGTCGCAGGAGCCTCGCGGTCCAGATCGCTCGCGACGACATCCTCGCCCTGCTCTACCGCTTGGAGGAGGTCCGCCCCGATCACGCCATGCTTGAGGCGCAGCTCAGCGACGCGACTGGGCTGGGCTGGCAGACCCGCGCCGCCCTGCGCCAGCTCATCGCCCGTGGGTTGGTGCAGCGCACGGGCGGAACCCTGGCGCTGCGCGACACCGGGCGGGGTCACGCCCGGGGCATCGTCCGCTCGCACCGCCTCTGGGAGACCTGGCTCGTTGATGAGCTGGGCCTGCGCGCCGATCACGTGCACCAGACTGCCGAACGCCTCGAACACCTGCGCGACGGCGGGCGACCCATCGAACCCGACGAGCCAGACGGGCGCCTGGACCCGCACCAGCGTCCGATCCCGGACCGCCATGCTCGGGGCGATTAGCCCGGCTGCATCGCCAGGGTGGAGTCGCGTTCGACAAGCACGCCCGCGAGCCGCTCGCGCCGGGCCTCCGCTGGGGGCGAGTCCGCTGGCGCGCTCAGACGCTCGAGGAGCAGCCCCGCCGCGACCCGCCCGATCTCCTCGAGCGGCGGCCGGACACACGTGAGCGCTGGCGTCGCCAGGCTCGCCATCTCCGGGTCACCCAGGCACACGATCGAGAGCCGATCGGGCGACCGGATGCCCAGGCGGTCCGCGATCTGGAGCAGGCGCATCGCGCTGGGCGAGTCCGCCGCGATCACGCCCGCGTCGTCGTGCGCACAGACCTCGCCCAGAACCCGGGCCGCGTCGCGTTCGGAGGCGATGGACACGGGCACGCTGGCGCGCGCCTCGCACAGCGACGCGTACGCGTCGTGGCGCTCATCCTCGGCGCTTCCGCGCGTCCTTGGCTTCCACTCCTCGCCCAGGCTGGCGTACACGATCGAATCGTGACCGCCCGCGTGCAGGCGCTCGAAGGCGAGCCGGACCCCAGCGTCCTCGTCGATGCAGACCGAATCGCCTATGCCCACTCGCCCATCGATCGACACGCAGGGGACGCCACGATCCGCGAGGGCGCGAAGCGTTTCGTCGCTGTCGGGGCGGATCGCGATCGCGCCGTCCACCCGCCACGAGGGCTCGACGAACGCGCTGGTCTCGGGGTCGAGAAACGAGGTGCACACGTGCTTGCCCGCATCGTTGAGAACCCGCACCGCGGCGCGCACCGCGGCGTCCATCTCCTCGTTGCGCATCGACCCGAGGATCGCGACGATGTTGGTCTGCTTCGCGGCGATCGAACGGACCATCGGGTTGGGCTTGTACTTCAGCTCGATCGCCGCGTCGATCACACGCTGCCGCACCTCCGGGCGCACCCGAAAGTTCCGCGTGTACCCGTTCATCACTCTGCTCGCGGTGGACTCGGCAACACCGGCGAGGCGCGCCACCGCAGCGAGCGTCGCACGCTGCGAAGATCGTGGATGTCCCATCGAGATCCTTCGTGGGGGAAGACCCGTCACGCGTCGCCTGCTCTCCCCAGCATCGGCTCCGCGATTCATGCCCTGGGGTGTTCACCCCTCAATGCGGAGACTCTACTCCGTTTTTCTCCTCACGATCGTGAGAATCTGCGATCGGGTGAAATCACCCGGCATCACGCCTCACCCTTCGAACTCAGTGAACCTACCGTTCGAGCCAAGGACATGGACTTCGGTACGGCATCCGGTGGATACCCTATCAAAGAACGTATATTGTCCGCAATCGAGACTGGCGCCCTTGCTGATTCCTCCCGGGAAACATCCGAGTACCGGGCGAGTTCGCCGGAGGGGCAACGCCATGCGGGTACAGAGAAAGCCTGGAGGCTTGATGCGCGGAAGTGTGTGCGAAGCGACGTGGCTCCGGAAAAGCGTGATCGCGGCGCTGACGCTGATGACGGGCGCCGTCGCGCTCGGACAGCCCCAGGGCCCGCCCCCGGCCAACGTCGTCCTGGACGCGGTCCGGGTCGAGATCGTCGAGCAGCAACGCGCCGCGACTGGGCAGGTGCTCACGCGCCGGCGCAGCAGCCTGGCCGCGGAGGAGGCGGGCCTGGTCAGCGAGCTCTCGCTCGAGGCGGGCGACGCCGTGGAGCGGGGCCAGATCATCGCGCGACTCGACCCGACCTACGTGCAAATCGATCTGACGAGAGCCCGCGCCGAGGTCACCCTGGCCCAGGCGCGCATCGACCAGCGCCGGGCCGAGCTGAGCCAGTCGCAGCGCGACCTGGCCCGCATCGAGCAGCTCGACGCCCGGGGCTCAGCGTCGCAGTCCGAGCTCGACGACGGGCAGACCCGCGTCGCGGCGGACAACGCGACCCTCGCCCAGGCCCTGGCGGATCTGGCGATCGCCGAGGCGGACGTCGCTCAGGCCGAGGCCAGGCTCGAGGACATGACCATCCGGGCCCCGTTCGCAGGGCGGGTGGTGCGCAAGGCGACCGAGGTCGGGCAGTGGGCCTCGCGGGGTGACCCGATCGTCGAGATCGTTTCGATCCGCTCGCTCGAGGCCCGCGTCGATGTCCCCGAGAACGTCGTCGGTCGCGTTAGCGAGCTGCTGGGCGCGAAGGGCGAGCTGGTGATCGACGTCCGCGTCCCGGCGCTGGACGCGATCGTGCCCGGGCGGGTCATCGGGATCGTGCCCGAGGGCGACCGGCTCAGCCGCCTCTTCCCGGTCCGCCTGGAGATCGACAACTCCGACGAGCGCATGAGCCCGGGCATGAGCGTGGTCGCGATGATGCCCACCCGTGTGCGGGCGGAGACGGCGACGATCCACAAGGACGCGATCCTCCGCAACGACGCGGGCGAGTACGTGTACTTCGACTCCGGGGGTCAGGCGATGATCGCGCCCATCGGGCGCCTCTTTGCCGTGGGCGATCGCGTCGCGATCCGCCCGGGCATGGTCCAGCCCGGCATGGACCTGGTCGTCGAGGGAAACGAACGCCTCTTCCCGACCCAGCCCCTGAACGTGCTCGGGCGCCTGGACCAGGCGAACGATGAACCGGCGGACGCGGCCCACACCCCCGCGCAGGGAGGCGGCTGACCCGTGGACATCGTTCGCTTTGCCATCGCCAAACCCGTCACCGTGACCGTTGGTGTGATCCTGATCGTCATGTTCGGGCTCATCGGGCTCGGCTCGATCCCCATCCAGCTCACTCCCAACGTCGATCGCCCGATCATCACGATCGAGACCGCCTGGCCCGGGCGCTCGCCGCAGGAGGTCGTCGACGAGATCACCAAGGAGCAGGAGGAGCGCCTCAAGAACGTCGCCAACCTCAAGAAAATGAGCTCGAGCACCTCCGAGGGCTTCAGCACAATCACTTTGGACTTCACCATCGACGCGGACATCTCCCGCGCGCTCCAGGAAGTCTCCGACGCCCTCCGACAGGTCCCCGCATACCCCGACGACGTGACCGAGCCCGTCATCCGCGCCTCCGACGGCGAGATCGACAACGCCGTCGCTTGGCTCATCCTCGACCTGCCCGAGGACAAGATCGCCAAGCACCCGGGCTTTGACATCACCTCCCTGTTCGATGATCTCGACCAGGAGGTCAAGCCCTACCTCGAACGCATCGACGGCGTCGCCCAGGTCAACATCTACGGCGGGCGCGAGCGCGAGGCCCGCGTCCTGATCGACCCCATCGCCATCGCCCAGCGCGGGCTGACGCACGTCGATGTTGTCACCGCCCTGCGCGGCGAGAACCGCAACGTCTCCGCGGGCTCCATCTCCGAGGGCAAACGCGACTACCGCGTCCGCCTCGTCGGGCAGTACGACACGCCCGAGCAGGTGATGGAGACCATCGTCGCCTACCGCGCCGGGCGCCCCGTCTACGTCAAGGATGTCGCGACGGTCGATGTCGGCTTCCAGAAGCGCCGCGGCTTCGTGCGCTCCTTCGGGCACCCCTCCATCGCCATGCCCGTCATCCGACAGTCGGGCGCCAACGTCGTCCAGGTCATGGACGAGCTCCGCCCGCGACTCGACGAGATCCGCGCCGATTTCCTGCCCAACTACGGCGGCGTCACCAGCGGCGGGCCCGTCGGCCCGGACCTGCGCCTCCGCCAGGTCTACGACGAGACCGTTTACATCAGCTCCGCCGTCGGGCTCGTGACCCAGAACCTCTACGTCGGGGGATTGATCGCGGTGCTCGTGCTCCTGCTCTTCCTCCGCTCGTTCACCTCCACCGCCATCATCGCCCTGGCCATCCCGATCTCCGTCATCGGCACCTTCCTCGTCCTGCTCGCGCTGGGGCGCACGCTCAACATCATCTCGCTGGCGGGGCTCGCGTTCGCCGTGGGCATGGTGGTGGACAACGCGATCGTCGTGCTCGAGAACATCTACCGGCGCATCCAGGGCGGCGAAGCCCCGAGGCGCGCCGCGTACCTGGGCGGGCGTGAGGTCTGGGGCGCCATCCTGGCCTCCACGCTCACCACCGCGGCGGTCTTCGTCCCCGTGCTCACCATCCAGGAAGAAGCGGGCCAGCTCTTCCGCGACATCTCCCTGGCGATCGTCGCCTCGGTCATGCTCTCGCTCATCGTCTCGGTCACGGTTATCCCCGCCGCCGCGGCGCGATGGCTCCGCCCCAACAACAGGAAGCACCACCCGATCGTCCGCGCCTGGCAGAACCTCTTCGGCCTGGTCCCGGCGCTGGGCGCGCTCAACCGCTGGATCGGCAGCGCCATGCTCTGGCTCATGACCGGTTGGCGTGGCTGGTCCCTCCGCCCCGCGATCATCATCGTCATGACCGCAGCCAGCCTCCTGGGCGCCCTCAAGCTCGCCCCCCCGCTCGACTACCTCCCCGCGGGCAACCGCAACCTCGTCTTCGGGGGCCTGCTCATCCCCCCGGGCCTCTCCGTCGAGAAGAAAGAACAGATCGCCCAGCGCATCGAGGCCCACGTCAAGCCGTACCTCGACGCCACCTACGACGAGCCCGATTCTGTCGCCGCTCTCAAAGAGATCCCGCGTCCCTCTTATGGTCCCGGTCCGGCGCCCGCCCCGTTCCGCCCCGTCCCGATGGACAACTTCTTCATCGGCGCCTTCGGCACCGGCATGTTCGTCGGCGGCACCAGCGAGAGCGCCCTCATCGTCCGCCCCGTCGGCCAGCTCCTGACCAACGCCATGAGCGGCATCCCCGACAGCTTCGGCGGCGCGGGCCAGTCCTCGATCTTCGGCCGCGGCGCCGGCGGCGGCAACACCATTGACGTCGAGATCTCCGGGCCCAACCTCGAGCGCGTCAGCGCCGCGGCGCAGACGGTCTTCCAGATCGCCGCGGGCCGCTTCGGGTACGCCGACGTCCGCCCCGCCCCCGCCAACTTCAGCCTGCTCGAGCAGGAGCTCCAGGTCAGACTCAACGAGCGCGGACGCGAGCTGGGCCTGACCACCGAGGGCCTGGGCGTCGCCATCCGAGGGCTCTTCGACGGCGCCTTCATCGGCGACTACAAGCACCTTGGGCGCACCATCGACCTCGTCGTCCTGCCCGAGGGCGGGCGCCTCGACTTCAAGGAACAGCTCGCGACCATCCCCATCGCCACGCCCGCGGGCCCGATCGTCCCCGTGGACACCGTCATCGAGTTTGTCCCCTCGCGCGCCAGCCAGGAGATCCAGCGCATCGAGGAGCTCGCAAGCGTCACCGTCCAGGTCGACCCGCCCGACGACGCCCCGCTCGAAGAGAC
Source organism: Phycisphaerales bacterium (assembly GCA_029260415.1). Lineage (GTDB taxonomy): Bacteria > Planctomycetota > Phycisphaerae > Phycisphaerales > UBA1924 > JAJRXR01. The sequence goes on from JAJDDH010000259.1 coordinate 6,405, forward strand.
CATGACCTGGCTCCGCGAGGAGGCCATCGCCCCTGCCCGCGCCGCAGGGCTGATCGACGCGACGATGCGCGTCCGCATGGAGGGCACCGCGGCCAAGCTCGACGAGGTGCGTTCCTCGCTATTCGGTCCGCCCACCCCGGCGCGGGCGAGCACGAGCTGGTTCACGCCGCTGAACATCGTCACTGCCCTGCTCATGCTCGCGGGCCTGGGCGTCGCGGGGTACGCGCTCGTGCGCGCGATGGAGCGGGGCAAGGCGTCGATGTTCTACGCCGCCGCGGGCGCCATGCTCCTGGCGATCGTGCTCGCGGGTCTCATCTTCGTGTTCGGGACGAACCCGAACCTGATGTCCGCCCGGCTCGTCTGGGCGCTGCTGGTCACCTACCTGCTCATGGCCGCGCTCTTCGAGAGCTTCGTCTACCCGTTCGTGATCATGTTCACGATCCCGCTGGCCGTCGTCGGCGGGTTCGCGGGCCTGGCCATCGTCCACTGGTGGTCGCTCCAGGACCCCACCAAGGCGCCCCAGCAGCTCGACGTGCTCACCATGCTCGGGTTCATCATCCTGATCGGCGTCGTCGTCAACAACGCCATCCTGCTCGTCCACCAGTCGCTCAACTTCATGCGCGGCCTGTTCGAGGAGGGCGACGGCACGGGCCCGATGGAGCCGCTCGAGGCCGTCGCCGCGGCGGTCCAGACACGCATCCGCCCCATCTTCATGAGCGTCCTGACCTCCGTGGGCGGCATGCTCCCGCTCGTGCTCTTCCCGGGCGCGGGCTCGGAGATGTACCGCGGGCTGGGCTCGGTCGTGGTGGGGGGGCTGCTCGTCTCGACCATCTTCACCCTCGTGCTGGCGCCGCTGATGCTCAGCATGGTGCTGGAGATGGACGAGGGCCTGCGCCGCCTGCTGGGGCTCCGCGAGCGAGCCGTCGAGGCGCCCGAGCCGATCCCCGCCCCCGGCGCGGCGCCCAAGGCCGCCTAAGCTCGGGCATGATCAGATCAACGCTGGCGTCGCTCTCGATCGCACTCGCGTGCGCCTCGCTCCTGAGCGCGTGCGCCTCGACGCGCACCCGGGATGACGCCCCCAACGCCTCAGACGCGACATCGCTGCTCGAGCGACTCCCTCCCGAGCGGTACCTCGCCCTGGACGCCTCACGCGCCGGGCCCGCGAGCATCGACCAGATCGCGACCCGCTGCGCCCGCGCCGACGTCGTGCTCATCGGCGAGATGCACGGGCACCCGAGCGGGCTCGCCTTCGCCTCGCATCTCTGGAACGCGATCATCGAGCGCGCCCCCGACGCCGTGCTGAGCATGGAGTTCTTTGAGCGGGACCAGCAGGCCGCGATCGACGACTACCTCGGGGGCGTCACGGGCGAGGACGCCTTCCGCAAGGCCGCGCGTCGCACCGACGGCAACTACCCCCCCGGGCACCGGGCGATGCTCGAGCGGGCCAAGGTCAGCGCCCGCCCCGTCATCGCGTCCAACGCCCCGCGCCGCTACGCCCGCCTG
>JAJDDH010000260.1 GCA_029260415.1 Phycisphaerales bacterium
AGCAGGGCCCGCTCGTCGCTGGGCGGGGGGCGCTTGCCCCACTGCTCGCGCGTCTGATCGGGCGGGAGGGCGGCGTTGACGTCGGGCGCACGCTCTTGTGGGCTCGGGCGCCCGTTGCTGGAATCGGAGACCATACCCTGAGCGTACACGAGCGAGCAGCACCCGGAGGGCCAGCGCGTGACGGAATGGATGATCCAGGGCAGCGAGGGGCTGGACCTGCTGGGCAAGACGGACCTGCCCAGCGGAAGGGCCCACGCCGCGGCGATCATCGTCCACGGGTTCAAGGGGTACATGGACTACGGCATGTTCCCGGCGCTGGCCCAGCACGCGGTGAGCGAGGGCGTCATCGTCCACCGGTTCAACCTGGCGCACTCGGGCATGACGCGGAACACCGGGACCTTCGAGCGGCCCGACCTGTTCGAACGCGACACCTGGCGACACCAGGTCGAGGACGTGATGTGCGTGGTCCGCGCGATCCGCGATGGGACGCTCGCGGGCGACGGGCTGCCGCTGGCGCTCATCGGGCACTCGCGCGGCGGAGTGACCTGCCTGCTCACGGCGGGCCTGCACGCGGACGGGCTGCGGGAGCTGCGCGGCGTGATGACGATCAACGCGCCCGACTCGTGCTGCCGAATGAGCGACGAGCAGCGAACGCAGCTGCTGCGCGATGGGTGTCTCGAGTCACCCAGCGCACGAACAGGGCAGGCGCTGACGATCGACAAGGCGTGGCTGCAGGACCAGCTCGACCACCCGGGCGAGCACGACCTGCTGGCGATCGCGGGGCGGATCAAGACCCGCGTGATGGTGGTCCACGGCGATTCGGACCAGACGATCGAGCCCCGGTGCGCGATGGCCATCGCCCAGGCCCTGGCCCGCCCGACCGTGCCGGCGTTCATCTCTGGTGGGGATCACGTCCTCAATACCCCCAACCCGTGGCCCCCGGGTGGAAACCCTCCCCCCCAGCTAGGGGAGGCCCTTGACTGGTTGGCCTCATTCTTGCGAGAGATCCCCCTATTGGCGGACCGATAGAACCCGTAGGCCCGGTGTCAATCGCTGACATCGGGCTGGATTTGCCCCCGGCAGATGGGACAATTGCCGATCTGCCTCAAGGCAAAGTGTCCGGCGCGAGCCGGGCGGGAGTTGACTGGCGCTGGCCTGCATCTGGGCCCGGCGCCCGGAGTGTATCGAGCGTGAACGTTCGGAGCGTCATATCGCTGCTGGTCTGTGTTGGCGCTGCGGCGCCGGCGATCGGCGGCGCAGAGTCGTCCCTCTCGCTCGAACCCGAGAACCTGCTCCAACTCGAGTCATCGGCCATCAACCCGTCGTCCGTGGCGCCCATCGACGTTCAGCTGGTGGACATCCGACTGACGCCGCGCGAGGGCGAGGCGCAGGAACCGACCTGGGCGCAGCGCACTCTTGCGCGGGACACCCTCACGCTTCGCGATGGCGCGGGCACAATCTCGCTTAGCGCCGACGGCGCCGTGCGGGCCTGGCACGCGCCCGACACGTCGTCGATGAACGACGACGAGCTGAGCCGCATCATCGAAGGCGAGCGGCGGTCCGCGTTCGACTTTGGCCCCTCCGTCCGCCTGCACTTCGACCGCCCGACGTCGCTGCGGGACGGGGGCATCGGCGGCGCCCAGATCGCGCTGAGCAACGAGGCGACCGAGGACCGGATCTACGGCTACGAGAACAGCCAGGGCCAGTTCGACCTGTACGACATCAGCCTCCGCTGGAACACCATCTCGTCCGGGCCGGTCTCGTTCTCGCTCATCGGGGGCGTCAAGGCGATCAGCACCGACGTGACCGAGGGGATCAACGAATACGACTCGGGCGGGAACCACATCACGACGCGGTCCGAGGACGAGTACCGCATGGTGCCCGTGCCCATCGTGGGCGGGAGCCTCCGGTGGGACGTGAGCGACACGGTCTACTTCGAGGGCGCCGCGGCGACGCACACGATCCCGGACGGGAACACGCTGCTCGATTTCACCGCCGAGACGGGGATCGATTTCTCCCCCACCGTCGGGCTGCGGGCGGGGTACACCTACGTGCGGACCGCCGTCGAGCTGGATCAGTTCGACGCGAGGCTGACGCAGTCGGGCGTGTTCGCCCGGGTGCAGATCAGCTTCTGACCTTTAGCCTTTGCCCATCAGCTCGCAGATCACGTCCAGCCCGCGCTCGAGCTGGTCCATCCTCGTCGCGTAGCTGATGCGCACGCGGTCGGTCTTCGTGCTGAACACGCTGCCCGGGATGACGAGCACGTTGCGTTCGACGCAGCGCTCGACGAACTCGGTGTCGCTGATGCCAAGCTTTGCGGGGATCTTGGGGAACGCGTAGAAGGCGCCGCCCGGTGTGGGGACGTCGGTCAGCGGCGCGAGACGCTGCACGACGTAGTCGCGTCGGCGCTGGTACTGGCGGACCTGGTCGGACATGTCCACGCTGAAGCACTCGCTGACGCCGTGCTGGAAGGCGCTGGGCGCGCACACAAAGGTGTACTGCTGGATCTTGGCCATTTCGGCGATGAGCTCGCGCGGGCCCGCGGCGTAGCCCAGGCGCCAGCCGGTGCAGGCGTAGGTCTTTCCGAACCCGCGGATGAGCAGCACGTCCTCGTGCGAACCGGGCAGGCGCGCCGGGCTGGGGCAGCGGGCGATCGATGCGTCCCCCACCGCCTTGTCGAGGGCGAACTCGGGGTAGGTGAACTCGTCGTAGATCTCGTCGGAGATGAGCAGGACGCCCTTGGCACGGCAGAGCTCGAGCAGGTCCTCGCATTCCTGGGGCGTGCTGACGACGCCGCAGGGGTTGGAGGGGCTGTTGAGCAGGACAAGCTTGGTGCGGTCGGTGATGAGCGGCTCGACCCGCTCGGCGGTCATGCGCAGGTCCTCGCCCGTGTCGCACAGAACCGACTTGGCGCCGGCCAGCGCGCACAGGTGCGGGTAGGCGACGAAGTACGGGTCGGGGATGATGGCTTCGTCGCCCGGATTCAGCATGGCGGCGAAGGCGAGCGAGAGGGCGCCCGAGGTGCCGGTGGTGATGAGCGTGCTGGGCTGGCCTGGCTCGGCGCTGCCCGCGGGCCTGGCGTCCCAGCCCAGGTCGGTCCTGAGCCAGTCGGTGACGCGGGCCTGCAGGGGCGGGACGCCCTGGGTGGGGGTGTATCCGTTGTGGTCGGTCTCGATGGCGCGGATGGCGGCGCGCTTGATCGGCTCGGGGACGGGGAAGTCGGGCTGCCCGATGGAGAGGTTGATCGGGTCCTTGAGCCTGGCGCCCAGGTCGAAGATGCGACGGATGC
>JAJDDH010000261.1 GCA_029260415.1 Phycisphaerales bacterium
GGAGCGCATCCGCGGCATCGTCGAGCAGCTCGACGTGCCCCAGCAGATTGCGCGGACGACCGAGTTCATCAAGCTCGAGTTCGCGGGCGCTTCCCAGGCGGCGGACGCGCTCAAGGTCTTCTACGGCCCCTTCGCCCCCGAGGCCCGCACACCCGCGGAGCGCAACGTCACCATCGTCGCGGACCCCGCGTCCAACTCGCTGGTCGTCAGCGCCGACGAGAGCGTCTGGTCCGGCCTGCGTGGGCTGCTGGAGAAACTCGATACCGCGGAGTACGACACGACGCAGCAGCTCGTGGTCATCCAGCTCAAGCACGCGAGCGCGACGAGCGTGGCGCGGGCGCTCAACGAAGGCCTCCGGGCGCCGCTGGAGAACCAGCTCGAGCGCGAGCGTGTGCGCCTCGAGGCCGAGCGCCGGGGTCAGAACGGGCGGGACAATACGATCGCCCCGGCGGTGCTGATCGACGCCGAGGGTGTGCCGACGGTTTCGGCTGAGCGCGAGACCAACTCGCTGATCGTCTTCGCGGGCCGCAAGGACCTGGAGCGCATCCGCGGCATCGTCGAGCAGCTCGACGTGCCCGACATCCTCAAGCTCCCCGAGGCGAGGCTGATCGCGCTGCGGTCCGGGCGTGCGAGCGTGCTGGCCGAGGCGGTCCGGCGTGTGTTCCTGGCGCAGGACGACCCCGAGAACCCACGCCGCGTCATGGTGTACGGCGACGACACCGCCAACGTCATCATCGTCCGCGCCGAGGACGAGGAGTACGAGCAGATCGCCATGCTGGCCGACCAGCTCCAGAACCAGGCGGCGACCGCCGAATCCACGCCCCGCGTGATGAGGCTCCGCAACGTGCCCGCGGCCCGCGTGCAGCAGACGGTCCTGCGCACCTTTGCGCCCATCGCGCGGCAGCGGGGCGAGACGTTCGCCGTAGAGATCGATCGGGGTTCCAACAGCCTTGTGATCGCCGCGAGCGAAACGTTGTTCGAGCAGATCGAGCGGATCATCGAGGAGCTCGACGCAGCCGGCGAGCCCGAGGAGGGCGAGCAGAACGGCGGGATCGGGCAGAACGTCTCGATCGTTGAGGTCGCCAACAACGACCCGGCGGACATCGTCGCGTCACTGGTCGCCCTCGGGGTCACGCAGAACCAGCCCGCGGACCGCCCGGGGCTGGTCGCCGAGCCCGTCCGTCTGGTCGCGCTGACGACGCGCCGGGCGATCAGCGTGCTGGCCAACCCGGCGGACGGTCGCGCAATCGAACGCCTGATCCGCGAGCTCGACGCCCAGCCCATCCGCCCCGACGAGCAGATCAAGGTTGTCAAGCTGCACCAGGCCGAGGCTGGGGCGCTGGCCCGGTTGCTGGGCGAGATGCTCACCCTCGACCCCAGCGGCGAGCGCTCGGGCGCCGCCAGCGGGCTCGTCGAGCAGGTCCGACGCATGAACCTGATCCGGACGGGCATCGACGACGCCCCGGTGCGTCTGGACCTGACCCGCCCCATCCGTCTGATCCCCGACGCGCAGACCAACGCGATCATCGTGGGCTCGTCCGCGGCCAACGCGGTCGCGGTCGCCGAGCTGATCAGGACGTTCGACACGCTGCCCATGGGCGTGGCGGTCACCATCCGCGTCTTCCCGCTGGAGAACGCCTCGGCGATGCGTCTGAAGTCCATTATCGAGGACCTGTTCCGACGCGGCGAGGAGGTCCGGCGCATCCCGGGCACCACGCGTCAGGGGCTTCCCACGACAACCGTGGGACGGGCGCTCGCTGGCTCGATCGCGGTCACGGTCGATGAGCGCACCAACGCGCTGGTCATCGCGGGGCGCGAGGAGGCGCTGGCGCTCGTCGAGGTCCTGCTCAAGGACCTGGACAACGGCGACGCGGACCGCGGATGGATCGAGACCGAGCTCACGATCCTGGAGCACGCCGACGCGGTCTCGCTCGCGGAGAAGCTCAAGCGGGTCCTGGTCGAGGGCCTGGGCGAGACGCCCGACGAGATCGGCCTGCGGACGCAGGTCGGGCGACTGCGAGTCGCGCTGCGAGACGACGGCGACGCTGTCGTCAGCGACCGGTACGCGATGATGTCCGGGCTGGTCATCGAGCCCGAGGAGGACCTCAACGCGCTAATCCTGGTCGGCACACGATCCAACCTCGACGCGGTCCGCGAGCTGGTCCGCATCCTCGACGTCGAGCAGGCCTCCGCGGCGGGAACCGTCCGCGTGATCCCGCTCGTGCACGCCTCGGCGGACCGCGCGGCGCGGATCATCGAGGACGTGTTCTCGAGGCGCGAGGGCCAGCGCACGTCGCGCCCCGAGGACCGCGTCATCGTCTCGGTCGATGACCGGACCAACGCGCTCATCGTCTCGACGAGCCCGCGCAGCTTCGCGCTGCTCGAGGGCCTCATCCGCACCATCGACACCGAGGAAGCACGGTTCGCCGTCGGCCTGCACGTCGTCACCGTTCCCAACGCGGACGTCAGCCAGCTGGCGCCCAAGATCCAGCGGCTGATGCGCGAGCGGATCAACGCGAGCCAGTCGCGCGGCGGGCGCCAGTCGGCGCTGGATGTCTTCCAGGTCGAGGCCGACCCCGCGACCGATTCGCTGATCATCGCCTGCTCCGACGAGAACCTGGAGCTGGTGTACGAGCTGATCGCGGCGCTCACCACGGGCGAGGTCGAGGCCGCGGGGGCCGAGCGGACGGCGCTGATCCAGGTCGAGTCGCCCGGGCAGGCGGGCGCAATCGCCGAGGCGGTGCAGGACCTGTACGTCGATCGTGAGAACGAGCGGCGCGGCGCGCGGTCCGTGTCCGTGACCTCCAACGACCGCCTCAACGCGCTCATCGTCAGCGGCGCCGATCGCGACATCGAGGCGATCCGCGAGCTGGTGGCCCAGCTCGATGGGGCGCCCGTCGAGCTCGTGCAGGAGGTCCGGCGCGTGCGCCTGGAGTCCGCGGGCGCCCGCGAGATGGTCGAACTGATCCAGAGCGTGCTGGCCGGGCGGACGATCAGCGGCGGGCGGAGCGGCATCAGCGCCACGCGTGTCAGGGTCCTGGGCGAGCAGCTCGCGGAGGTCGCCGCGGAGGCGACGATGGACGGCACGCTCCGCGACCACGTCACCCTCACGCCCGATCCGCGCACGAACTCGGTGCTGATCAAGGCGCCCCCGGAGCTGATGAGCCTGATCACGACGATGATCGAGGACCTCGACGGCGAGAAGCGGGGCGACCGCGTGATCGAGCAGTTCCGCCTTGTGAACGCCGACGCGGACCAGATGCAGACCCTGCTCGTGCAGCTGTTCAACCTGCGCCAGGACGGGGACCGCTACGTGCTGGCGCCCTCGGGCCCGGAGGGGATGGACGAGTTCGAGTCGGGCACGTTTACCCCTATCGCCGACGGGCGCCAGGAGCTGTCGATCACTGTCGACCGGCGCACCAACACGCTGCTGGTCTCGGGCACGCAGGAGTACATCGAGGAGGTCCGCAAGGTTGTCATCGAGCTGGACCACATCGAGGCGACCGAGCGCGAGCGGCTGGTCTACCACCTGCGCAACGCCAAGGCCAAAGAGATCGAGAGCACGCTCCAGTCCTACTTCAGCGGCGAGCGCGAGCTGCGACGCTCCACCCTGGGGCCCCAACTCACGGGCTCGCTCGCGCGCGAGCTCGAGCAGGAGGTCACCGTCGTCGGTGACGAGAAGAGCAACAAGCTCGTGATCTCCGCCTCGCCCCGCTACATCGATACCGTCGCGCAGATCGTCGAGGAGCTCGACGCGGCGCCGCCCCAGGTCATGATCCAGGTCCTGCTCGCTGAGGTGACCATCGACGACTCGAGCGAGTTCGGCATCGACGTCTCCATCGGCGGCATCCTCAGCGAGGGCGAGGGCGTCGGCGACCTGGTCAACCGCTCCAAGATCGGCGGCGACGGGTTCGCCTTCCAGAAGCTCGCCGCGGGCGCGGGCATCGCGACGGCCCTGGGCGTGCCCAACTTCGCCATCGCCAGCACCGACTTCGGGCTGCTCATCCGGGCCCTGCAGGAGCAGGGCAAGCTCGAGGTCCTCAGCCGCCCGCAGGTTCAGGTCAACGACAACGAGCAGGCCTTCATCCAGGTCGGCGAGAACATCGGCATCACCGACGGCATCGAGCGGCGCGACTCGGGCGGCACCAGCGCCGTCGTCCGACGCGAGGACGTGGGCATCATCCTCGAGGTCACCCCGAGCATCAGCGCCGATGGCTTTGTCCGCATGAACATCACCCCCGAGATCTCCACGCTCAGCGACCGGACAACCGAGATCGGCCAGGATTTCGCGGCTCCCATCATCACACAGCGCCGCGTGCAGACCACTGTGACCGTCAAGGACGGGCAGACCGTGGTCATCGGCGGCTTGATGCAGACGACCGATCAGCTCCGCAAAACCAAGGTCCCCCTGCTGGGCGACATCCCGATCCTGGGCGAGCTGTTCAAGTCAGAGAAGCAGTCGAGCGTGAAGACCGAGCTGCTGGTGATCCTGACGCCGTACGTCATCCCGGGCGACGCGACGGGGCGCCAGCGTCAGGATCTGCTGACCGAGCACGCGCTCCAACTGCTCGAAGACGACTCGAAGGTCCGTGCCGTGCTCGAGCAGGAGCACCAGATCGAGTTCGGGGCCGAGGTGAATGACCCGTTCGACGCGGCGATCAGGCGGATCGACGGTCTGCACAACGCTGACCTGCAGACCACGGAGGACGAGTCCTCGATCGGCAAAGGTGGGAAGAAGTGAGAACAATCGCTCTTGGGATCGTGCTGCTGCTGGGCGTCGTGCAGGGCTGCGCGTCGGTCCCCGACACCCCCGGGCCCGCCCGAGACACGACGCCCAAGCCCATGGTCCCGGGGCGCAACACGCCCCAGCAGCTCTGGCTGGCCGTCGCGAGCCCGACAGACGCCAACTCCAACGGGTACGCCGACACGTTCCAGGTGATCGTGTACCTGTTCCCGGATCGTGAGATCTCCGCGATCCCGGTCTGGGCCGACGGTCGCTTCGACTTCGTGCTCCAGACCCCCAGTGGCGAGGCCATCAACCGCTGGGTCTTTGGGAACGAGGCGACAAGGCAGTCCCGCCAGCGTCTGGCCCCGGGCCCCGGGCACGCGTTCTTCCTCCGTCTGCCGGAGGGATTGGACGTTCGAGAGCCCGTGGTTGCGAGCCTTCGCGCTTCCTTTACGCCTGCCAATGACGCCCCGCAGCTGACCGGGAATGGAGACGTAAGTGTCAGACTGGGAAGTCGTTAGGGATTCTTGACGCGTTCTTCACACTTGTCGGGCAGACAGCGGGGCTCGCGGCGTAGACACTGCCGCGCATCACCACTGACCCCAGACACGTTTGAAGGAGCTTGGGGATGATCAAGCCACTGTGCGCCGCAGCGTTGTGCGGCATTCTGGCCCTGGGCATAGGCGAGCCCGGAGGCTCGCTGCTCGACGAGGGGCTGCCCAGCTACAAGGCCCAGCAGAGCGTCGCGGGCAACCTGCGGACGGTCGGCTCTGACACCATGGGCAACGTGGTCGGGCTGTGGGCCGAGGGCTTTAAGCGCGCCCACCCGGGAGCCCGGATCCAGGTCGAGGCCAAGGGCTCATCGACCGGACCGCCCGCGCTCATGGAGGGCCAGGCCCAGTTCGCCCCGATGAGCCGGGCAATGGACCCCAAGGAAGTCGACGAGTTCATCGAGAAGTTCGGCTACGAGCCGACCGAGCTCCGCGCCGCGATTGACTGCGTGGCCGTCTTTGTCCACAAGGACTGCCCGATCGATGAGATCACTGTCGAGCAGCTGCGCGACGTGTTCTCCGTCAGCGGCGGGGACATGACCTGGGGGGACCTGGGCGCGACGGACCCGGCCTGGTCCGACCGCCTGGTCAGCACATACGGGCGCAACAGCGCCTCGGGCACGTACAAGTTCTTCAAGAAGGCCGCGTGCGGCAAGACCGACTTCAAGCGGACCGTCAAGGAGCAGCCCGGTTCCGCGGGCGTCGTCAGCGCCGTCGCGTCCGACCCCGCGAGCATGGGCTATTCGGGCATCGGGTTCAAGACGCCCGACGTCAAGGTGCTGCGTGTCGCGTTCGACGCGGACTCGCCCGCCGCCGAGCCGGGTCTTGAGGGCGCCCTGAGCGGGGAATACCCCCTCGCCCGCTTCCTGTACATCTACATGAACTACGACCGGCGACGCGAGCTGGACCCCCTCCGGTCCGAGTTCGCCCGGTTCATCTTCAGCCGCGAGGGCCAGGAGGCCGTGATCAAGGACGGATCCTTCCCGCTGACCGCGGAGCTCGCCAGCGAGGAGCTCGAGAAGCTCGGGCTGAGCCCGGCAGGGTGAGCCCGTCGTCGAGCGATGATCAATCACAGCGCGGGCCCGGGCACAGCCGTCCGGGTCCGTCTTCCCTGCGCCAGACCGGGCTGAGCGTGCGCTTCTGGGACCGGTTTGCGGGCATCACGATCGCCGGCGGCGGGCTGGCGGTGCTCGCGGCCATGCTCGGGATCTGCGTCTTCCTCGTCGCCAGCGCCGCGCCGCTGTTCCGTACGGGCGGGACAGTCTCCCAACTCCAGACCCCCAGCGCCCTCGGGCAGACCACGCCGCTGATCGTCCGCCTGGGCGTCCGCGAGCACTCGGCGGTCGTGGTCGATCACGACGGGCGGTTCCACGAGGTCTCGCTCAGCACGGGCGAGCGGCTCGCCTCGGTCGATCTGCGCACCGACGGGCTCGCTCCGAGCGCCGCGTCCTACGACGCGCAGGGCCAGTCGCTCACGCTCGCCTACCCCGACGGCACGGTCCGCTCCGCGGCGATCGATCAGCCAGACATCCTGCTCGACGCGGCGTTCGCGTTGCAGAACTGGCCGGCGCTCGCGGTTGGCGAGTCGGTCGCGCTCAACGAACGCCAGCGAGCGGAGATCGCCTCGTCGCTCCGCCTCCGCGACGCGCTCAGCGACCAGGCCCGCGTGGAGCGGACGGGCGACGACACGTGGTTTGTCGAGGATGTGCGCGTCGAGCTCTCGGCGCCCGCCAGGTTCCCGGATCTCGTCGGCGCGCCCGTGTTCATCCAGAACCTCCGCTCGTCCGCCAGGCTCTCGCGGATGGTGTGTCTCACGGACGCGGGGCGCCTGTTCTTTGCCGAGTCGAGGCGGGTCGTGCGTCTGGGAGGCGGATCGTCGAGCGAGCGGATCACCGCACGCGAGATCCCGCTGGGCGAGATCGCCAGCGACGCGATCGGCGCCTTTGTCACCAGCGACGGCGAGAGCCTCATGCTCGTCCACGCCGACGGCCTGCTCCGGCGCTTCGATTCCCGGGGCGGGGTCCGGAGCGAGATCCCCGAGATCGAGAGCGTCCGCCTGACCGGGGATGGCGCCAGCGTCACCTCGGTCGCGATGGCGCTCGGGGGCCTGAGCCTGCTCGTCGGCGATGACAGCGGGCGGGTCTCCGCCTGGACCATCGTCAACGACGCGGCGGGCGGGGCGTCCGACGGGCGGCGCATGAGCCGGGCCTCGAGTGTCCCGGTCGGGAACTCCCCGATCACCGCGATCGGGGTCGGCGAGCGTGACCGCACCATCGCGATCGGCGCCGCGGACGGCTCACTCGAACTCCGGAACATGACCAGCGGCAAGCGCGTCGCCCGCCTGCCCGCGACGGGCACGCCCGTCGTCAGCGCCGCGATCGCCCCGGCGCTGGACCGGGCGATCGCCATCGGCGCCGACGCCTCGCTGCGGACCGCCAACGTCGAGCCCGGGCACCCCCAGGCGGGCTGGACGGCCCTCTTCGGGCGCGTGCAGTACGAGGGCTACGACAAGCCCGAGTTCATCTACCAGTCCACGGGCGCCCAGGGCGTCGAGTCCAAGCTGAGCCTGACGCCGCTGATCTGGGGCACGCTCAAGGCAACGATCGTTGCGATGCTCATCGCGGCGCCGATCGCGGTGCTGGGCGCCGTGTTCTCCAGCGAGTTCCTGCACCCGCGCGTGCGCCGGACGGTCAAGCCGACGGTCGAGCTGATGGCCAGCCTCCCCTCGGTCGTGCTCGGGTTTGTCGCCGCGGTCCTCGTGGCCCCGTACGTCCGGGACTGGTTACCAACGATTCTTGTCGCCTTCGGGGTGGTCCCGCTGGTGGTCATGGGCTGTGCGCACGCCTGGCGACTGGCCCCGCCCTCGTGGATGCGTCGCCTCACCAGCCTCCGCCTGCTGGCGATGATCGCGTGCGTGCTTTGCGTCAGCGTGCTCGTCTCGGCCCTTGTCGGGCCGGTGGTCGAGCGCACGTTCTTCGCGC
>JAJDDH010000262.1 GCA_029260415.1 Phycisphaerales bacterium
ATCACCACGTCGTGCGCCGTCTCCACCCGAAGCGCGTCCTCGAACGCCGTGCCAGGAACGCTCGTGTCCCGGCGCGTGTCCTGGCGGGCGTCCTGAGACTCGTCGGGCACGGGCGAGAGCCGCACCCCGCGCAGGGGCGAGACCGTCACCCCGATGTCGGGCGCCTGCTCGGGCGTGTCCAGCTTGTTCACCATCACCGGCTGCAGGCTCATGATCGTCGAGTACGCCGACGACGAACGCAGCGTGCCCATCAGCGACCCCGTCTCGACCTCGTCGCTCGGGTCCGGACGCGACAGCTCCCGGTCCGCGCCCGTCGGCACACGCCGGTCCAGCACCACCGGCTCGGGCGTGAACGAGCGCGGCACCACGATCGACCCCACCAGGTTCGGCGGGGGCGTCGAGCCCGTCGTCAACGCCATCTGGTACTGCAACGCCTCGGTCCCGCGGATCCCCTGACCCACCAGCCCCGAGTACAGCGAGTCGCGGCGGAACGCGAACAGATCGTTCGATCCCAGGTCCGCGCGGAACGCTCTCGGGTCCGTGTAGCCCACGTCGCCCCGGAACGACAGCCCACTCGCCGCGTTGCCCGTCACGATCGATCGGCGGAACCCGAACTCACGCATCGGGTCGCGCGAGATCCCCGCGTCGTTGTACCGGCTCCCGCTGTACAGGCTGTTGTCCAGCAGCCGCCCCGAGCTGCCCGACTGGGGCGATGCCGCCCCGCCCGCCCACAGCGACTGAGGCCCCCGCGCGTCCAGACGCTGGTCCAGCGCGTTCTGCCCCTGTGCCAGCGAGCCCGTCGCCAGACCCGCAACCAACCCCATCATCCGTGTCCGTCCGCTCATGACCGCCTCCTCGTGCCCGCGAGAATGATATTCGGTCCCCGGGAGCGCCCGATCGCACAAAGCCCTCCCGTGCGCGCCAATAACACCGGGCGGACCCAACGCCGTCGCGCCGACCCTGCTCCTACGCCCTTCACCGCTCGGTTGTGCGACTTGTTCGACCGCCCCGAGGGGCAGCCAGAGGCCGGTCAGAGGCCCTGGGTCGGCTTCTTCACGCCCAGACGCTCCAGCACCGCCACGCACCCGTCGTTGATCGCGTCGGCCACCATGAAGTACGCCAGGCCCCCGTCCGTCCACGCCAGCACACGCGTCCCGGACTGCCCGCACGCCTTGGTGTCCAGCGCGTACGTCACACCCGGCTCCATGGGCAGCTCCCCGTGGTCCGCCTTGACGAACACGCTCACCACTCGCGCCACGCTCCCGTCGGGAGCGATCAGATCCAGGCGGAGGTGCGCCGAACTCCCGTCCGACCCGGGCACGTGGCAGTTGCCCGCGCCCACAAACACCATCTCGGGCGTGCCGACCGTCAGCCCCTCCATCGAGGGCACCGACCCCACCACCTGCTGGAAGAACGCGCGAACCTCCTCGGGCTCGTGCAGCGACAGCTTGTTCGCGGCTACCGTCGGGTCGATCACCCGCCGGTGCTCGCCCGCAACATGCGACACAAGACGCGACCGGTAGTCCGTCTGCGCCGCGGTCAGGCTGACGCCCGCAAGCCTCGTCGCCTGCCAGACCAGCACCGACGCCACGCCCACCACCAGCACCGCCGCCAGCGCGCCCACCAGCGACTGACGCCTCGCCCAGAACGAACGCGAACGCGTCTGCGCACGCAGAGGCTCGGGCATCGACGCGCCGGGCCTGGGCGCCTCGGTCAGTTTCAGCTCGGGCGCCGGCTCGCTGTCGCGGGCGCTCTCGACGATCCGCTCGACGCTGGCCCGCAGCGATGCCGGGGCCGAGCTCGCACCCATCACCCGACCGACCGCCCCGCGAAGCTCGCGCTCGAACTGGATCCGCGCGTGCCCCTCGAGGCTGCGCGACAGCAGGCGGTCCAGACGCTCACGCTGATCATCGGTCAGCTCGCCATCGGCGGCCATCCGCATGATCGCGGCGTCGGGCATCGGGCTGTCGTTCTTCTGGTCCGTCATGCCGACTGTCCTTGCTCGCCGATGCCCAGATCCCTCGCCGCCCCGTCGTCCGCCAGCAGCCGATCCGCCAGCACCTTCCTGGCCCGGTGCAGACGGCTCATCACCGTCCCGATCGGGACCTCCAGAATCGTCGCGATCTCCCGGTACTTCAGCCCGTCCACGCCCCACATCATGAGCACCTCCCGGTACTCGTCCTTGAGCTCATCGATCGCCTGCTTCAGGCGCTCGTCCACGTGCTCCCAGTCCAGCTCCGTCCGGTCGAAGACCGGGGGCGCCTCGCCGGGCAGCGTCTCGGAGCTCTCCTCCGCGTAGAACGCCTCGACCGACTTGGGCTGACGCCCTTCCTTCTTGATCCGCGTGTAGAACACGTTGTGCGTGATCGTGAAGAGCCACGACCGCATCCCGCCCGACCCGTCCTTGTCGCCCTTGTCCTCGAACCGCTCGATCGTCCCGGGACGGAACGCCCGCGCATAGACCTCTTGCACGAGGTCCTCGGCCTCCTCCGGGCGACGCGACAGATGCAGCGCCATCCGGTACACGCTGTCCACATGCTCGAGGGCAAGCCTCTCGAACTGGTCGCGCTCCAACGAGTAATCCCTTCATCACTGGGGCAACCGCCCCCGGGCCGGGCCTATTCCACGCTCAACGCCGAGCATAGACCACCAGCCCCCACAGACCCACCCGGGCCCGACCAGCCGCCAAACCCTACCCGCCGTCCCCGGACCGAGAACGCTCGTACATCTCCTGCCTCCGGTCGGGCATCGCGTCGATCAGCCCGAACAGCTCGCTGGGAGCCATCGCCCGCGCCGCGCGGCGCTTCACGCCCCCGTCCTTGCCCACCAGCACCACCTCCGCGGGCCACTTGCTCGCCCGGTACCGCTGGTGCCACGCCACGGCACTGGCCGGGCTCATCGGGCGCCCGCCGTACCTCGAGATCCCCGTCTCGTACACCTCCACGAGCGAAATCTCCCGCTCCGCGAAGCCCACGCGGGCGCCCCGCGCCACCCCGATCTGGTCCCGCGCCACCGGGTCCTCCTCCGAGATGGCAAAGACCACCAGCGGGCGCCGACCCGCCCGGCTCTCGTCCACCGGGAAGTCGGTAAACCGGACCAGCATCGGGTCCAGCTCCTCGGGCAGCATGGGCGTGGTGTCGCGGACCTGGGCCGTCTTCTTGCACCCCGGGGCCAGCAGCAGCCCCAGCCCGATCGCGGCCGCCAGCCAGGGCGTGTGGATTCTGCGTCTCATGCCCGCAGCCTAACGGATTCCGCCCCGACCCCCGCCAAGAGATCCGCCCCGAGATCCGGGCAGACCCCACCTAGACTCGCCCCATGCCCGCCCCAAACACCCCCTACTACGTCACCACGCCCATCTACTACGTCAACGACCGCCCGCACATCGGGCACTGCTACACCACGCTCGTCGCCGACGTCGCCGCCCGGGCCCAGCGCCTCATCGGGCGCGCCGTCTTCTTCCTCACCGGCACCGACGAGCACGCCGAGAAGGTCGTCACCTCCGCCCGCGAGCACGACATGACGCCCATGGACTGGGCGACGCTCAACGCCGAACGCTTCAAAGTAGCCTTCGCCTTCATGAACTTCTCCAACGACGACTTCGTGCGTACGACCGAGGAGCGCCACAAATCGAGAGCCGCGGCCTACATCCAGAAGCT
>JAJDDH010000263.1 GCA_029260415.1 Phycisphaerales bacterium
TGCTGCACGACGGGACGGGGCGCCTGGACCTGGTCTGGTTCAACGCGCCGTACATGCGCCACAAGATCAAGCCGGGCATGCGCCTGCGGGTGCAGGGCAAGGCGGGCACGTTCGGCGGCGGGCTGCAGATCGTCAACCCGAACCTGGAGATCCTCGACGACGAGGGCGACGAGCCCGACGCGCGGGGCGAGCGCCTCCGCCCGGTCTACCCCGCGAGCGAGCGGGTGAACTCGCGGGCGATCGAGCGGGCGGTGGGCCTTGTCCTTGAGCGGTCGGTCTCGCTGCTGGACGACCATCTGGACGACGCGTTCCGGCGCGAGCGGGAGCTGCCCGCGCTGGGGCAGGCGTATCGGATGATGCACGCGCCCGAGGACGAGCGCGAGATCGACGAGGCGCGCCGGCGGCTGGCGTACGACGAGCTGCTGCTGCTGCAGCTGGGCGTGGCGATGAAGCGGGCGCACCTGCGGAGGACGTTGAAGGCGCCCGCGCTGCGCTGGGACGACGCGATCGACGCCCACATCCGTGGCAGGCTCCCGTTCACGCTCACGCCCGGGCAGGACAAGGTGGTGCTGGAGCTTGCGCACGATCTGTCGCGCGAGGAGCCGACCAACCGGATGGTGCAGGGGGACGTGGGCTCTGGCAAGACGCTGGTCGCGTTGTACGCGATGCTGATGAGCGTGGCGTCGGAGCGTCAGGCGGCGCTGATGGCGCCCACGGAGATCCTGGCCGAGCAGCACTTCGCGTCGATCTCGGAGATGCTCAAGGGATCGCGGGTCTCGCTGGCCCTGCTGACGGGCGCGACGCCCGAGGCGGAGCGGAAGTCGGTGCTCAAGCGCCTGGCCTCGGGCGAGCTGGACCTGGTGATCGGCACGCACGCGCTGCTGACCGAGACGGTCACCTTCAAGAGCCTGGGCGTGGCGATCATCGACGAGCAGCACCGGTTCGGCGTGCGTCAGCGGGCGCTGCTGCGGACCAAGGGGATGGGCGACGGCGGGCTGACCACGCCGCACGTGATCGTGATGACCGCGACCCCCATCCCGCGGACGCTCGCGATCACGCTCTTCGGCGACCTGGACGTCTCCACGATCATGGGCCTGCCGCCCGGGCGCAAGCCGGTGGAGACGCGGGTGATGGAGGAGGGGCGGCGCGACGAGGTGTACGCGTTCGTGCGCACGCGCATCGAGCGCGGCGAGCAGGCGTACGTCGTGGCCCCCGCGATCGACACGGGCCAGAGCGCGGGCGGGGCGCTCAAGGATCTGCGGGCGCTGGTGAAGGAACTCGAGGAGGGGCCGCTGGAGGGGCTGCGGATCGCGTCGCTGCACGGGCGCCTCAAGCGATCGACGCGCGAGCGGGTGATGGGGCGGTTCCGGGCGGGGCTGATCGATGTCCTGATCGCGACGACTGTGATCGAGGTGGGCGTGGACGTGCCCAACGCGAGCGTGATGGTGGTCGAGCACGCGGACCGGTTCGGGCTGGCGCAGCTGCACCAGCTGCGGGGGCGCGTGGGGCGGGGCACGTCGTCGTCGGTGTGCGTGCTCGTGGGTGACGCAAAAACGCCCGACGGGATCAAGCGCCTCGAGGTCATGGCGCAGACGGGCAACGGGTTCAAGCTCGCGGAGCTGGACATGGAGATCCGCGGCCCGGGCGAGGTGTTCGGCGCCCGACAATCGGGGCTGGCCCCGTTCAAGGTCGCGGACCTGCAGCGCGATGTCGAGCTTCTGGCGATGGCGCGGCGCGACGCCCAGGCGTGGATCGAGCGGGCCCCGACGCTCTCCAGGCCCGAGGACGCGATCGCCCGGAGGCGCCTGCTCAAGGCCCATGGTGATTCCCTGGGACTCGGAGATGTGGCCTGAGTGGGCGAATCTCTGGATTTACTTTGCGGCAATCTGACACGGAACTGTGTGCGCATGGGGGGATCACCCGCGCCGGGAAGCCCCAAGATTGTGCCAAAATACCGTATATATACCGAATATATGCGAACGAAGCCCTGTTCCAAGGCGTGCAGAGCCCGAACGTGCCGGTAGGCTGTGAGCCATGAGCGAGTCCACGCTGCACGAACGCCTGACGCTGGTTGCCGGGACACGGACGTACCGGGCCCTGGGGGACGTGACGGGGATTCATCCTGAGACGGTGCGTCGGTACATGCAGGGGCAGGCGCCGAGCATCGAGTTTGTGTCGCGCCTGTGCGGGGCGTTGAAGCTCAACCCGGAGTGGATGCTGCTGGGCAAGGGGCCGCAGAAGGCGGCGGATCTGCGGGTGGAGACGCTGAGGGGGGCGGATCCGTCCGAGCTGCTGGCGGCGATCGCGAAGACGCTCGAGGAGCTGACCGAGCGGGTGACCAACGTGGAGCGGTTCGTGCAGTCATTGGACACACGGCTTCGTGGATCGGGCGGTAGGATCGGGGTGGATGTCGAAGGAAAGCCAGCCACTCCACAGCCCGCGAAGGCCCAGCGCATCGGAGCCGTTGTCGCCCAGCGAGCACCTGCGCATGCTGGTGGAGCTGATGCGGGCGATGGGGCCTGAGCTCGGGCGTCGCTGGCTGGCGGCGCTGACGCTGGTGCCCGAGGACGAGCGTGAGGCGGTCGTCGAGGCGGTCGAGGCGCAAATCGTCGCGGAGTTCGGCGACGACGCGCCCGGGTTTCCCGGGGCGGACGACGCCTGAGCGGGCCTGAGGGCGGCGATACCATCCGTCCATGAGCTTCAACGACGAGCTGGTGAAACGCTTCGAGCAGATGGCCCAGATGCTGGAGCTGACGGGCGCGAACCCGTTCCGCGTTAACGCCCACGCGCGCGCGGCGCGGACCATCGACGAACTGACGAGTGACCTCAGGGAGATCGCGGGGGACGCGAAGGCGCTGATCGCGATCCCGGGGATCGGGAAGGGGATCGCCGAGAAGATCGCGGAGTTCGCGGACACGGGCAAGATCGGCGAGCACCTGGACCTGCTGGCGGAGGTTCCCGCTGGTTTGTTGCGTGTGCTGGAGGTGCCCGGGCTGGGGCCCAAGAAGGTGGCGCTGCTGTGGAAGGACCTGGGGGTCGAGGACATCGACGGGCTCAAGCGGGTGATCGCGGACGATTCGATCCTGGGGCTGCCGCGGATGGGGAAGAAGACGGTGGAGAACCTGAGCGCGTCGATCGCGTTCATGGAGTCCAGCGGGGAGCGGTTGCACCTGGGGATCGCGGCGCCGATCGCGGAGGCGATTGTGGAACGCATGGGATCGGTCAGGGGAGTGACTCGGGCGGCGTTCGCGGGGTCGCTGCGCCGCGGGCGCGAGACGATCGGCGATATCGACGTGCTCGTCTGCACGACCGACCCCGACGGCGCGCGCGAGGCGTTTACCTCGATGGATGGCGTGACTGAGGTGCTGGCCAGGGGGGAGAGCAAATCGTCGGTGCGCCTGAGCCTGGAGGGGATCGACCACGCGCGCTGGGGCGGGGACGGGTCGAGCCAGGTGCAGGTGGACCTTCGGATCGTGCCCGAGGGCAGCTGGGGCGCGGCGCTGATGTACTTCTCCGGCTCGAAGGAGCACAACGTGCGCCTGCGCGAGCGGGCGCAGAAGCAGGGCCTGACGCTCAACGAGTACGGGCTGTACCCGGTTGCAGAGGGGGACGACGGGGACGAGCCGCCGCAGAAGCGGGGTGTGAAGGCGAAGGCGGCGAAGACGGAGGAGGACATCTACGCGGCGCTGGGGCTGGCGTGGGTCCCGCCCGAGATCCGCGAGGACCGGGGGGAGCTGGAACTGGAGCAGACGCCGCGCCTGATCGAGGTCGGGGATATCCGCGCCGAGCTGCACGCGCACACGACCGCTTCGGACGGGTCGATGTCGCTCGAGGAGCTGGTCGCGGAGGCGAAGGCGCGGAAGCTGCACACGATCGCGGTGACGGACCACTCCAAGAGCAGCGCGCAGGCGGGCGGGCTGGATGAGAAACGCCTGCGGGCGCAGCGGGAGCAGATCGAGGCGTTGCGTGAGACCACGAAGGGGATCGAGATCCTGTACGGGTGCGAGGTGGACATCCTGGGCGACGGCTCGCTGGACTTTGATGACGACTTCCTCGCGGAGCTGGACGTGGTGGTGGCGTCGCCGCACGTGGCGCTAAGCCAGGAGCCCACGAAGGCGACGGCGAGGCTGCTCAAAGCGATCGAGAACCCGTGCGTGCACGTGCTGGGGCACCCGACGGGGCGCCTGATCAATCGGCGCCAGGGGCTGGAGCCGGCGATGGACGAGATCATCGCGGCCGCCGTCGAGCACGACGTGGCGCTGGAGATCAACGCCCACTGGATGCGGCTCGATTTGAGAGACACCCACGTGCGGGCGGCGGTCGCGGCGGGGGCGAAGATCGCCATCGACTGCGACGACCACGCGCCCAGGGACTTTGACAATCTGGTGTACGGCGTGCTGACGGGTCGGCGGGGGTGGCTGACGCCCGAGCTGTGCGTGAACACGTGGACCAAGTCCAGGCTGCACAAGTGGTTGCGCTCCAAGCGGGCGTGAGCGGGCTGTGACTGCGTGTGGGAGCCGCCCTTGCCGCAGTTGAGACTGAGTCTCAACTGCCTAGGATGCCCTCCCCCCACCCCCCTGAGTCGGCGCTCGCGGGTCGGTGCTGATGCGGGGTCAGGAGCACGCGATGGAGCCCAAGCGAAGCACCGGACCGGACCGGGCGTTCACGCTGATCGAACTGCTGGTGGTGATCGCGATCATCGCGATCCTGATGGCGATCGTGCTGCCCGCGATCGGGAGCGCGATGGCTTCGGCGCGCCGGGCGAAGAACCTGTCGAACCACCGCCAGCTGGGGCTGGGGCTGCGGATGTACACGGACGACAACCGGTACCACCCGCCGCTGCGGATGCCCTCGGGCGTGCACGAGGAGTCGGGGCGCCCGCGGGCGCGGTGGCACTTCATGATCGGGGAGTACGTGGGGCAGCCGATCAAGCCGCGGGGGGCGGAGGAGCTGGACATGTTCCTCAACTCCAACGACTTCCCGAGCCTGAGCAACGAGGTGTTCCTGGATCCGAGCCAGAGCTATGAGGACATGCGCTCGTTCCAGTCTGGCGAGATCCAGGTGCTGCGCTGCGGGTCGTACGGGTACAACTACCAGTACCTGGGCAACTCGCGGACCGGGGCGGACGGAAGGTACAGCAACTACCCGGTAAGCGAGCAGATGATCTTGCAGCCGTACCGCACGGTCGCGTTCGCCGATTCGGGCGGGAGCCAGGTGCTGCGGACGACGGAGGGCAAACGGGAGCACGCGTACACGCTGGACCCGCCTCGCCTGGACACGCCCAACAACGGCGCCCTCGAGTGGGGGCACGACACGGGGCAGGTCACGCCCGAGCTGCGCCACGGGGGCAAGGCGATCGTGAGCTGGCTCGACGGGCACGCCGACGCGTTCACGCTCGATCAGCTGGGGTACCGAATCCAGGACTCAGAGACGGGGTTTGTGGCGCCGGATCGCGGGGATAACAGCTTGTTCAACGGGATCGGGTATGACCGGGGGGCGACGGAGTGAGGTAGGCTGGGCTCTCAATGCAAAAGTGCAACATCCTTGTAGCTGATCTTGCTCCCTTTCGCCTCGCCTTCGAAGAATCTGAAGTGGATTGGTTCACCTTAGAAGGTGTCGCACCTGGGTCCAAGCTATCCCAAGCGTTGGGGCTGAGCCGGGCTCTAGGAATCGCTTGCCTTGTCTTTGCGGTTGTTTTCCTGTTGCCTCCCTTGGCCACAATTTTTTCCGCCGACAAACTCATTGGCGAACCGGCCACATGGGGCGAGCTTGCACCTGCCATTCTGGTTTTCGGATTTGCAGGGGTCATTTCGCTCTTGTACTTTCGACGACTTGAGCGGAGGTCGGCTCGCCGCTGGCGGGCGCGAATTGGTCGAGCGAACGGTGAATGCGAGCTTTGGGTGAAGGGTGGGCGCCCATCGAGGTGGTCGATGCTCACCAATGCCGATGAGTATCGGGTATCGGTTCGGAGCGCCGCCGGATCTTCCTGGTGGCGGCCCTTTCGGAGTTGGAACGGCTACATCGCGCTTGTCACCATTGACGAGTATCAGCTCGTCGTCGCTACGGACAAGAGCCTCGACTTGGTACTCAAGGACGCTGCACGCTTAGCAGGGACCAGCCAGGTCCACAACGAGGCCCGTGGGAAGTGGTTCTCAC
>JAJDDH010000264.1 GCA_029260415.1 Phycisphaerales bacterium
GTCCTCCAGGGCTCGCTCGACGCCGACAGCCCCGCCGAGCTGCTCGAGATCTTCGACACCGTGACCGTCGGGCCGGGCGCCGTCATCCGCGCCACCGGGGGCCAGCTGGGGCTGAACTCCGCGACCATCGTCAACGCCAACCTCGACTCGTCCGCGGGCGGACGCGTCCGCACCACCAACGCCCTGAGCCTCCTCGACGGCCCCGCGATCAACAGCGGCACGCTCGCCATCCTCGGGGGGGGCGACACGATCGAGGCCAACAGCTCGATCCAGAACGACGGCGTCATCCAGCTCAACCCCGACGTGACCGTCTTCAACTCCACACTCCTGCTCTCGGGCACGCCCAGCATCACGGGCGCCGGGCAGATCGAGATGACCCTGGCCAGCAGCGACACCAACGACGCCAAGATCGAGGCCGCCGCGGGCGTCACCGCTGCGATCGGCGCGGGGCAGACCATCACCGGCGCCGGGCGTTTCGTGGGCGATTTCCTGAGCGACGCCCGCATCGAGGCGACCTCCGATCTGTATCCGCTGGAACTGCGTGGGAGCATCACGCAGGCGTCGGGTGTGATCGCAGCCGACAACGCGGTCTTCGCGCTCGTCAACGGCATCGTCACCGGCGGCGCCCTCGAGACCAGCAACGCCGGTGTCGTCACCGCCGCCTCGGGCGCCGACAACGCCATCGCCGACCTTACCAGCACGGGCGATCTCGGCATCGACGGCACGGGCGCGACACTCACCGCCTCGGGCGCGATCGTCAACGACGGACGCGTCCTCATCAACCGC
Organism: Phycisphaerales bacterium; assembly: GCA_029260415.1. Classification (GTDB taxonomy): domain Bacteria; phylum Planctomycetota; class Phycisphaerae; order Phycisphaerales; family UBA1924; genus JAJRXR01. The sequence continues at coordinate 787 of JAJDDH010000264.1, forward strand.
ACGGTCCAGGTCTTCAACGCCACCCTCGCGCTCAGCGACGGCGCCAGCATCACCGGGACCGGCGAGATCAACATGTCCTCACCCAGCGACCTCGGCGACGCCCGCATCAGCGTCCCCGCCGGGACCGCCTCGCTCGGACCCAACCAGACCGTCACCGGCGAGGGGCGCACCGTGGGCAGCCTCAACATCCTCGGCACGATCGCCCCGGGCGCCAGCGCCGGTCAGATCCAGTGCAACGCCGGCACGATCACCCTGGGCGCGACGACGCGTCTGGAAGTCGAGCTCGCCGCCGCAGGCGGGCTCTCGCACGACCGCATCACCGGAACCGCCGATCATGTCCTCGCGGGCGACCTGGTCGTCTCCGAGATCGACGCGTACGTCCCCGTCGTGGGCGACGAGTTCGTCCTGATCGACGGCGCCAGCGTCTCGGGCGAGTTCGACAGCGCTACGTTCCCCGCGACCCTGCCCAACCGCGTCTACCGCCTCTTCTACGAGGCCGACCGCGTCCTGCTCGTCTACACCTGCGACGGCGACTTCGCCCCGCCCTACGACGTGCTCGACTTCTCCGATGTGCTCGCCTTCCTCACCGCCTTCAGCACGGGCGACTCGCTCGTCGACCTCGCCCCGCCCTTCGGCGTCTTCGACTTCTCCGATGTCATCGCCTTCCTGACCGCCTTCGGCACGGGCTGCCCGTGACCGACTGACTCAACCGTCCGGGCCCCCTTGAGGAGAGGGGGGAGTGAGGGGTTCGCTCGTGCGTCTTCAACGGCGTACGCGGCGAACCTCTTTTTTTTGGACCGGGCACTCGCTCGATGGATCGGACGCCCTGGCGCAAAAACAGAGCCAGCAGCCCAAGGACAGCGCCTCTCTCCAAGCGCGGTCACGGAGCTGCCGGTCTTGTCGTTCGCTTGAGAACCCCCCTTCCGGGGGGTTGGCCGAGGGCCGCTCTCTCTCCGATCACGAACGCCAATCCAACGTATCCAAGACGCGGATCGCACACAACCGAGCGGATCCCGAGCCGCGGAGATTTTGCCGAGTGCTCACCTGGTCCTACTCGGTGGTGGGAGATGTCCGGCGTCGTAAATACATGCGAAGAACATATTTAGACACGCTTTGTTCGTCGAGCAAGCCCACGTGAGCGCTCTCGATCTGGCTCTGCAGCCCTTCGGACTCAGGACTCCGTTTATCCACACGGATCAATACCAGATCCCAGGGCTCAGGCGGGGACGATGCGCCGTTCCAGGGGGTCCAGCGAATCGAGACCTCGTCCCCATAGCCGGCCCCCTTGAGCACCCGCCGGATCTCGCCCAGGACCTCGGGGCGGGCTTCGACCGCGTCGTCGGCGACGAGCACCGCCGGCAGGGGCGTGCCCCCGTCCTCGATCGATCGCACCAACGCCTGCCCCATCAGGCGACCCGCGTCCCGCCCGCTCGACGCCCGCACGCCCGCCTCGCGCGAGCCGATGTAGACCCACCCCGCGCCCACGAGCACAAACACCCACACCGCCGGTCGCCCCAGCAGCATGAGGCGGGCAATCCGGGCGCGCAGCGGGGTGAACGCGCCGTCGCGGAACGCGCCGCGCAGCGCGTACGACGCCAGCGGCGTGATCAGCACGATCCCGCCCATCACGTACCTCGGGTTGGTCACCCCGAAGCCCAGCCACACCGCCATCGCCAGCACCCACGCCCACGCGAGCACGCGGGCGGTCGTCAGCATCTGCCCCTCGCGCTCGTCGCGCTCGCCCTCGCGCCGCGCGTCCGGGCCCCAGGGCAGCAGCAGCGCCAGCGACGCGGGCAACGCGTATACGAACGCCGTGGGCCCCAGCGCGAGTACGGGCAGCACCCCGCCCGACCACAGGTGCGTGCCCGGCGCCTCACGGATCGCTGTCTCATCGCCCAGCGCGCGAGCCACCGCCGCGAGCACCCCGCCCACGATCGCGACCCCCGCGATCAGCCCGATCCAGAGCCATGGTGAGACCAGCGGTCGCCAGCTCCGGCGCACGATCGCGCCAGCGCCGACCACCCCCAGCAGCACCGGGGCGCCCACGGGCCCCTTGCTCAGCCCCGCGACGACCACGCCCAGCACGAGCACCGCGCACAGCAGCGGGCGGGCGCTTTTTGCTCGATTCACGAGCAGGTCAACGCACGCCAGCGCCGCGAGCTGAATGCCCAGCGCGTGGATCGCCTCGATCTCGGCGCTGCGGGCGCTCTCCCACATGATCGGCGCGAGCGCCTGCGCCAGCCCCGCGCCCAGGCCCCAGCGCGCCCCGAACCAGCGCCGCCCGAACGCGAGGGCGACGAGCGCCATGATCGTCGCGCTTGCCGCGGACACGGCCCGGGCCGCCAGCTCGGTCTGCCCCAGCGCCATGGAGCTGACCGCGACCGCCCAGCTCATGCCCGGGGGCTTGCGCAGGTAGGGCATGCCGAACATGCGGGGGGTGAGCCAGTCGCCCGAGTCGAGCATCTCCCAGGCGGGGATGACGCGGTGGGCCTCGGTCATCGCCAGCCCGCCGCGCCCGAGCAGGGGCCACGAGACGGCGGCGCACGCGAGCAGCACCAGCGCGTACTGGATCCAACATCGTTCGTGCAGTCTGGCCATGCCGGGGCGAGCCTAGCCCGTCAGGGCGAGGCGGGCGTGGGGGCGGGGGGCGTCGGGCCGTCGTAGGGGATGGGCACGCCCGTCTCGAGGCTCTCGCGGATCGGCTCGCTCCACCGGACGAGCATCTCGCGCAGGTGCGGGTTGTCGCTCGGGTCGTGCCGGTACCGCTGGGCCTCGAGCATCGCGTCGTCGAGGCTGGTCCCCTCGATGAGCATGCGGTAGAAGGCGACGGCCGCGCCGGTGCGCTGGGCGCCCGCGGCGCAGTGCACGAGCACGGGCGCGCGCTCGGGATCGGTCATGACGCGCAGGGCCTGCACGTACTCGTTGGGGTCGCCCTGGGCGTCGCCGAAGAGGCGGAGGCTGACCCGCTCCACGCCCAGGGCGTCGAGGGTCCGCTGCTCGCGGATCTCGCCGGGCGAGCCAGGGTGGTGCGCGCCCAGGTCCACGACGGTGCGCACGCCCGCTTGCGTTGCGATCTTCTTGAGGGCGGCGGGGGTGAGCTCGCCCGCGCGGTAGAGCTGGCCCTCGCGCACGGCGCCGAAGTTCTTGGGGCTGAGGTTGGGCTGGAGCACGTGGACCCACGCGAGCGCGCCCAGGGCGATCACGCCGACGATGACCAGGGCGTTGCGCGTGAACCGGGCCCAGGACCAGGCCCGGGGCGCAGCGTGGGATTCTGGATGTGGTGTGTGGGTGTCCATGGGCAAGGCGATTCGGCATATGATTTGCTTGTGAGCCCACCCGAGTCCAGCCCGCGCCGAGCAGGATCTCCGTACCCGGAGGCCGTGGACCGTCTGATGGACGAGCTGGGACGCCTGCCCGGCATCGGGCGTAGGTCCGCCGAGCGTCTGGCGTTCCACCTGCTCAAGGGGGACGAGCCCAGCGCGATGCGCCTGGCCAGGGCGATCGAGGACGTCAAAAAGACGGTCCGCCACTGCCAGCACTGTTTCACGCTTTGCGACGGGGAGCTCTGCCAGATCTGCGCCGACCCGAGGCGGGAGCGCCAGCGGGTGCTGGTCGTCGAGCAGCCCAAGGACCTGATCGCCCTCGAGCAAACAGGCATGTACAAGGGCCTGTACCACGTGCTGATGGGGCGCCTGGCCCCGCTTGACGGCGTCGGGCCCGACGCGCTCACCATCGACCGCCTGCTCGAACGCATCGACACGCCCGATCGGTTCGCGACGCCCGGGGGCGAGAGCGAGGCGATCACGGAGGTGATCCTGGGCCTGAACCCGACGCTTGAGGGCGACGGCACGGCGCTGTACCTGGCCGACGCGCTCAAGGGGCGGGCGGTGACCGTCAGCCGGCTGGCGCGCGGGCTGCCCACGGGCTGGTCGCTGGAGTTCGCGAACAAGGCGGTGCTGGGCGACGCGATCACGGGGCGACAGAGCCTGGAGAGCTGAGCGGCACGGATGCGTTTCGAAACCTCCCAACACATGAAGCTCGGCCAGCAGATGAAGCTGGCGCCCAGGATGATCCAGTCGATGGAGATCCTGCAGATGCCCCTCGCCGAGCTGGAGGAGCGCATCGAGCAGGAGCTCGAGACCAACCCCACGCTGGAGCTGCTCGACCAGGCGCCCGAGGAGGGCGAACGCGAGTACGACGAGGCGCCCGAGCGCGACGCGCCCAGCGACGCGAGCGACACCTCACGCGACGACAAGGAACTCGTCCTGGACACTCCTGACGACTTCGCCCGCCTCGACGACTACGGCGAGGCCAACCCGGAGGCGGTCGAGAACGAGTTCAGCGAGTCGCGGAATGACTCGGACTCGCCCTTTGATCGGCGCCTGGAGCCTGGCGAGCGCCGCCAGCAGAACAGCGGCGAACGCGACGCCAAGACCGACGCGATGGCCAGCATCAGCGCCCGCGGCCCGTCGATGCGCGAACAGCTGCTCGACCAATGGCGGATGGTCGATGTTGATGAGACCCTTCGCCCCGTCGGAGCGCTCGTGATCGAGGCCCTCGACGACGACGGGTATCTGCGGCAAGAACTCGCCTCGGTCGGGCAGGAGGAGAAGCAGCCGCCCGCGCCCGAGTCGCTGGAGATGGCCCTGGAGGCGGTGCAGGTGCTGCTCGACCCCCCGGGCGTGGCGGCCCGCGACGCCCGCGAGTGCCTGCTGCTGCAGATCGACGCCCAGTCCGACCTCCCCGCGGCGGGGCGGATCGCCGATGCGGACGACCTGGCGCTGGCGCGGGTCATCGCGGACAAGGGGCTCGACGACCTGGCCAAGAACCGTCTGCCCAAGATCGCGCAGGCGACGGGGCTGGACATGGACCAGATCAAGCGGGGGGTGGAGACGCTCCGCCGCCTGTCGCTGGCGCCGGCGCGGGTGCTCTCGAGCGAGGGCGCCGAGCCGATCATCCCCGACGCGATCGTGGAGTACGACGACGAGGGCGACCGGTACGTCGCGTACCTGAGCGACTCGCGGGCGTCGAATCTGCGGATTAATCGTGAGTACGCGCTGATGGCCAAGGACCGGGCCGCGCCCAAGCGGGACCGGGACTTTCTCAAGAAGAACCTCTCCAACGCGCAGTGGCTGCTTGACGCCGTGGAGCAGCGCCGCTCCACGCTGATGCGGGTGATCAACGTCGTGATCGCCGAGCAGCGTGAGTTCTTTGACTACGGGCCCGAGGCCCTCAAGCCCCTGCCCATGACGCAGGTGGCCGAGCAGCTGGGGGTGCACGTGGCGACGGTCTCGCGGGCGGTGGCGGACAAGCACCTGCTCTCGCCGCGGGGCGTGGTTCCCCTGCGTGGGTTCTTCACGGGCGGGCTGGCGACCGAGTCTGGCGAGGAGGTCAGCGCCAACGCGGTGCGGGCGGCGCTGCAGGAGATCCTCGACAGCGAGGACAAGGCCAAGCCGCTCTCGGACGAGGCATTGTCGGCCGCGCTCAAGGAGCGGGGGTACGACATAGCACGCCGGACCGTCGCGAAATACCGGGGACAGATGGACGTGCCCAGTGCCCGGATGCGCAAGCAGTTCTAGTCCCATTGGCCCCCGGGTCTGTCGGGGGTATGCTGCGCGCATGAGAAGCCTGATCGCGGTCATGGTCTGTGCGTGGAGCGCCGGAGTCGGGATTGCTCAGCCGGAACCTGCGCCTGGCGTGCCAATCGACAGGATCCGCCAGATCGCCCAGCGTGGGATCGATGAGGGGGGCATCGTCGGGCTCTCGGTCGGGATCGCAATCGACGGGGAAGTGGTGTTCGCCGAGGGCTTTGGCTTCGCGGACCTGGAAGGCGCCCGCCCCGCCGGCGGGGACACGGTTTACGACATTGCATCCACGGGCAAGCAGTTCACCTCTGCGGCAATCCTGCGGCTGATCGAGGACGGCAAGCTCTCGTTCGATGACACGATCAAACAGATCGTGCCGCAGACGCCCGCGCACTTTCCCGACGCGACCATCGAGCAGCTGCTCCGCCACACCTCCGGGTTCGTCAGCGGGCGGCTGGACGAGCTCAACCCGCCCGCGGGGCTCGACCAGAAACGAGTTGGGCTCGAGGTGCTCGACGATGTTGGACTCACCGAGGGCATTGTCGGGTTTGCGCCGGGCGAAACGTGGAAGTACAGCAACTCGGGGTACCTCATGCTTGGCGTCGCGGTCGAGGCGGCGTCGGGCGAGGGGTATCCCGACTACATCACGGGTCATCTGCTT
>JAJDDH010000265.1 GCA_029260415.1 Phycisphaerales bacterium
CGCAGGGGCAGCCCCGCGTCCCCCGACCGCTCGATCACCACTTCCTTCAGGTCCATCCCTGCGCAGAACGACCGCCCCGCGCCCGTGATCACGAGCACCCGCACCCCCTCGAGCCGTTCGACCTCGTCCATTCGCGCGTGCAGCGCCTCCAGCAGCTCCACGCACAACGCGTTGTGCTGCTCCGGTCGATCCAGCGTCAGCGTCGCGACGCGTCCCACAACATTCAGCCTCGCCAGCTCGCTCATTCCGACTTCCCCTTGCTCCACATCGCCCCGAGCCGCTCCCGCTCCTCGTCGTTGCCGACAATCGACAGGCTCGCCGCAAGCGCCCGCTCCCCGGCGCTCGCGCCCAGCGGGCCCATCGAATCTTGAATCTCGTCCACCCACCGCTTGGTCGCGACCATCCCGCCCCGGGGCTTGCCCGCCAGCGCGTGCGCGATCTCCACCGCCCGCCCGCGCACGTCCCCCTCGACCAGCTCGTGCACCAGCCCGATCTCGTGCGCCCGCGCCCCGTCGATCAGCTCCGGGTCCAGCATCCGCTCGCGTACGCCCCCGCCCCCGACGCTCGCCCCCAGGAACGGCGCCGACACCGCAGGCGACACCCCGATCTTCACCACCGGGTACCCGATCTTCGCCGAGCGATCGCTGACGACAACATCCCCGCCCCCCAGCAGCGCCGCCCCGCCCGCGATCGCCGCCCCGTGCGCCCCGACCACCACGCTCGCCCCCAGCGCCCGCAGACCACGAACAGCCCCGCTCAATCCCGTCAGCAGCGCCGCCAGCGTCCGCCCCGAGGGATCATCCGCGCACAGCTTCAGATCAAACCCCGCGCAGAACACCGCCCCCTCGCCGACGAGCACAACCGCCCGCGCCCCGGCGCACCCACCGATCGCCTCGTTGAGCCCGTCAAGCATCGCGACCGTCATCGCATTCCGCCGCTCGGGGCGGTCCAGCGCGATCACGCGCACATCACCATCGCCGCTCAACCGGATCACGCCGAGTCTCCGGGCTCACGCTGGGCGATCTCAACCAGCGAACGCGCCAGCGCCGCCGCCCGCCCCAGCGCGTCCAGGTCTACCCCCGTCGAGTACCCCATCCGGTGCGCCACCCCGACGAGCGTCTCCGTCGCGATGTTCCCCGGCGCCCGCTCGCCCGGAGTCGACGCGTACGGACACCCACCCAGCCCCGCGACCGACCCGTCGAACGACCGCACCCCGAGCTCCAGCGCCCGCTCCACGCACGAACCCGCCGTCCCGAACGTGTCGTGCAGGTGCAGCGTCAGGCTCGGGTCCCCGTCCCGGTTCGTCGCGCTCAGGTTGGTCCGCTCGAGCACATCGATCAGCACCGCCTCCACCGAGTCGGGCGTCGCGCGCCCGATCGTGTCCCCCAGGTCCAGCTCATCAATCCCCAGCTCCAGCAGGCGGGCGCTCACGTCCGCCACCGCCGCGGGCGGGATCGCCCCCTCGAACGGGCACGCGACGATGCACGACACGTACCCCCGCACCCGCAGCCCCGCCCCCTGCGCCCGCTCGATCACCGGGCGGAACCGCGCGAGCGTCTCCGCGATCGACGCGTTCGTGTTCCGCTGGCTGAACGTCTCGCTCGCGGCCGTGAACACCGACACCTTCCGGATCAGCGCCCGCCCCGCCGCCCCGTTCACCGCCAGCGCCGCGTCCAGGCCACGCTCGTTGGGGACCAGCGCCGAGCACATCACCCCCCCGGGCGTATCGCCCGCGAGCATCGCGAATAGCGCCGCCGCGTCGCCCAGCTGCGGCACCCACTTCGGGCTCACAAAGCTCGACACCTCGACCTCGTCCACCCCGGAGGCGACCAGCGCCCGCACGAGCGACGCCTTCCCGTCCGTTGGGATCACGCCGCTCTCGTTCTGCAGGCCGTCGCGGGGCGAGACATCGGTAATGCGGACGTGCTCGCTCATCGCCCCGATGGTAGCTCAACGCCCAGACGACGCGCCAGCGCGCGCCCCAGCCGATCGCCCGCCCCGGGCGCCTGCGGGAAGAACAGCTCGGGCTCAATCAGCTCCACCTCGATCACCGCCGGTCCGATCCCGTCCACCTCCACCAGATCGATCCGGGCGTACAGGGGCGCCTCGCCCCCGCCCAGCGCCGCAACCGCCCGCCGCGCGATGTCCAGCTCCGTGTCGCCAGGCGTCTCCAGCGTGTACGCCCCCCCAAACTCGATCTGCACCCGCCACTCATCGCCCGACGGGACCTTCCGCACCGCGTGCGTCGCCTCGCCGTCGATCAGCACCACGCTCAGCTCCCCCCGCGTCCGCACGCTCGCAACCGCCGGCTGCACCAGCACCCCGCCGCACACCGCGATCTGCCCGTTGGCGTGCGCCGCCCCCCGCGCCGCGTCCGTGCGATCGAACAGCAGCAGACCCGACGCCCCCGCGCCCACCACAGGCTTGATCGCCCCCATCTCCCCGCCGCCCACCTCGTCGAGCGCGCCCAGCAGCCCCGCCGCGCCCGTCTCGCCCTCGAGCCACGCCGTGGGCACGATCGGCACGCCATCGCGCTCCAGCGTTCGCAGGTACCGCTTGTCCACGTTCGCCCGCACCACGCCCGCCGGGTTGAACAGCCTCGTCGCGCCCCCGACCCGATCGACCCAGGCCAGGAACGCGTCCAGACGCTCCTGATAGTCCCACGTCGTCCGGATCAGCACCGCGTCGTACGAGGCCCAGTCCACCGCCGAGTCGTCCCACCGGGGGCGCGCGCACGCAAAGCCCATGGGCGCCAGACGCTCGATCAACGCCTCGTCATCGCCCGCGATCATGCCCGGGTGGGCGCCACAGGTCGCCAGAGCGATCCGGGGTTGTACCGTCATGCGCGTCTCCTTCGCCCCTGGCGGGCGGTCGGGCCGATGGTAGTGACGCTGACCCGCGCAGATTCGTGAACCGCCCGCTCCCGCCCCCGACCAGAGGTCCAGCCAGGAGGCTCCATGCCCAGAGGTGACGACCACATCTTCGAAGAGCTGCTCGTGGTCTTCGCCCAGGGGGGCGACACCGAGGCGCTCGAGGAACTCGTCCGTCGCTGGATCCCGCGCCTCTCACGACACGCGGCCCTCATGTCCACCCGCGAGGCGGCCCCCGACGTCGTCCAGGAGTCGCTCCTGGCCGTCGCCCGCGGCATCCGGTCGCTCGACGACCCCGCCCGCTTCGGCGCCTGGGCCCAACGCATCGTCTCCAATAAGTGCGCCGACTGGGTCCGCCGCGAACAACGCCAACGCGCCACCCATAGCCCGGGCCAGATCGAATCACTCAGCCAGTCCGAGGGCGCCGCCTCGGGCCCCGACGACGTGCAGCTCGTCAGGGCGGCGCTGCGCTCGCTCCCGCCGGAACGCCGGGCCCTACTGGCGCTGCGCTACTCGGACGGGCTCACAGACGGGGCGATCAGCGAGGCGCTGGGGATCCCCAAGGGAACAGTCAAATCACGCCTGCACGCGGCCCGCGAAGAGCTGCGCCGGGCGATCCAACAGAAGGAGGGTCGTGATGGAACAGCTCGATGACGCGATTCGCAAGGCGATGCGCGACG
>JAJDDH010000266.1 GCA_029260415.1 Phycisphaerales bacterium
GCGACCGGCGTGACCGGATCACTCAACATCCTCATCGAACCAACCGACGGCCCAACCGATGGCTCGGGCATCGCCGACGCCGCACGCGCGCTGCCCGCGCGATCGGGCGTCATCGCCTTCGAGCAGCCCGACGCCTCGACCGTGCTCCTGGCCGCGACGGGTGACCTGCGCCGCTTCGCCCTCACCCGCCTGGGCCAGAGCGACGACACGACCCCCGCGCGGCGCGAGGATCTGCGCCCCGTCACCGCCCGCCTCCGGGCCCGCGTCGTGGGCTCCTCTTTCGAGGGCGACGCGCTCTACCTGGACGAGGCCCGTGAGCGTCTCCCCGCGACCTACCGCAGCGTGCTGGACACCCGCCGGGCATGGTGTGTGCTCCTGGACCCCGACGCCCAGCCCCCCCTCTGGCGCAAGCTCGACCTCGTGGGCGCCAGCGTCCGCGGCGAGACGCTCACCCCCGAGACCCTCCTCGGCCCCATCGGGGACAAGGACACCGCGGGACGCTTCGGCGAACGCCTCGACGACCTGTTCAACCTCTGCCGCACCCCGCGCGAGCTCGAGGCCGCCCCCAACGGGCGGGCCTGCGCGTACAAGGAGATGGGACGCTGCGACGCCCCCTGCGACGGTTCGGCGTCCATGGACGCCTACCGCGCCCGCGCGCACGACGCCGTCCGCTTCGCCGCCCAGCCCGTTGAGCTGAGCGTGAGCGCCATCGAGCAGCGCATGGCCCGGGCCTCATCGGAGCAGGACTTCGAGCTGGCCGCGGCCCTCAAGGACCGCGCCCGGCGCATCACCACGGGGCGCAAGCCCGCGACGCGCTGGCTGACCACGCTCGACCGGTTCGCCGTGCTCGGGGCGTTCCCGTCCACGCGCCGCTCGCGGGCGAGGCTGTTCATCGCGACCGCCCGCCGCATCGAGGCGTGGGCGGACGCTCCGGGCACGCCCACCCGCGCCCAGCTGCGCGAGATCCTGGACGCCGTCGAGTCCCGGGCCCGGTCGCTGCTGGACGAGTCCGGGGCGCTGCGCCCGGAGCACTGCGAGCGCCTGGGCCTGCTCGCCCATCACCTGTTCCACCCCCGGCGCGGGGCGGGCGGGTTCCTGAGCCTCAGCCCGATGCCCGATGCGTCTGCGCTGGGTAGGCTGTTGCGTCAGGCGGCCCGGGTCGGCGCTGAGGACGGACCGCCCGACGGGGGCCCCGACACCCAGCCAACCACCCAGACCGACACCCCGCCCGACACGGAGCTCGGCCCGAGCGTCCAAGCCTGACCGGAGAGCGTTGCATGCCCGAGATCGAGCCGTACCCCCTGACGTTCGAGCCCATCCTGCTGCCCAAGGTCTGGGGCGGGCGGCGTCTCGAGCGATACACCAAGCCCATGCCCCCTGTCGCCTCCATCGGCGAGAGCTGGGAGATCGCGGACCTGGAGTCCACCAGCGCCAGCGGGGGCGGGGGCGCGGCCGCCCGCTCGGTGGTTGCCGCCGGGGCGATGGCGGGCGCCACGCTCCACGAGGTCATCGAGCAGTGGGGCGCCCTGCTCCTGGGCGAACGCCTGCTCGCCAGCGAGCGCATCAGGCAGGAGCAGGGCATGCCCGCCTTTCCTTTGCTGATCAAGTACCTCGACGCCCGCGAGCACCTGTCGGTGCAGGTCCACCCGAGCCCGGAGTACGCGGGCGCCAACGCCGACGCGCACCTGAAGACAGAGAGCTGGTACATCGTCGAAGCAGACGAGGGCAGCGTGATCTACAAGGGCCTGCGTGAGGGCGTGACGCCGCTGGACCTGAAGACCTCGATCGAGTCCGGGACCGTGCCCAGCGTGCTGCGGGCCGTTCCCGCGGTGGTGGGGGAGTGCCACACGCTGCCCAGCGGCGCCGTCCACGCCCTGGGCGCGGGCGTGCTCGTCGCCGAGATCCAGACCCCCAGCGACACCACCTTCCGCTTGTATGACTGGACCAATGAGTACGACCGCCCCGAGCGCGAGCTGCACATCGAGCAGGCCCTCGAGTGCGCCGACTTCGGTCCGCCCATCCGCCCGGGCACGCTCTCGCCCGACACGGACCGGGGCGTGGTCGCCGAGACGGAGTACTACCGCATCATCGAGGCCCGCCTCACGGGCGCCAAGGAGCCCGTGAACATCCACGACGCGCCGGTCGTCGCCATGTGCGTCGCGGGCGACGGGCACGCGCTCATCGAGGACCCCGACGGGCGCTTCGACACCGTCGCCCTCTCACGCGGGCAGACCGCCCTCATCCCCGCCGCCCTCTCGGGCTACAGCACCCTCCGGGGCGACAAGGGCGACATGGTCCTGCTGCTGAGCGAAGCGCTGCCGGGATGACCCATGACCGGCGCCCCGTGCCACGGACCGGTCCTCCGGTCAGTGCGTGCCGCGAAAAAAACACTGACCCGCGGACGGGTCAGTGCCACGAAAGAACCCGGTTGTCGCGGTCTTACTTCCGCTTCGCGTCGGCGACCTTGCGGATCGCCTCGCCGATCTTGTCGGCCTGCTCGTCGCTCAGGTCGTGGTGGATCGG
>JAJDDH010000267.1 GCA_029260415.1 Phycisphaerales bacterium
CTCGTCTTCGGGTCCTGCTCTGGCGGGGTGCTGGCGATGCGCCAGTCACGCCTGCAGGCCGCCCACGAGCTGGCCGAGTCCCGCCTGCGCGTGCGCGAGCACGAGCAGCGCCTCCGGGAGCTGCGCGCCCGGATCGCGGCCCTCTCCAACCCCGAGACCGTCCGCGCCATGACCCAGCGAACCATCACCGCCCCGCTCCGCCCGAGCCAGGACGGCCTGGTTACCCTGACGCCGCCCGTGTTCTACGACGAGACCCACGAGGCCATGGCGCCCGCGCTGCAACCGCTCGACGTTGAGCCCCGCCCATGACAGCGCCGCCCACACCCCGTGTCGAGGTCGTCACGCGCCTGTTCGCTGTGGGCGCGACGCTGATCTTTGCCGTGCTGATCGGTCGGATTGTGCAGCTCCAGGCCGCGCCGGGCGCCCGCCTGTCGGCGCACGTCGCCAGCCGCACCAGCGGGACTCCGCTCGAGTCCTCCCGGGGCGACCTGCTCGATCGGCGGGGGCGGGCGCTGTCCACGTCGCTCTACGCCTATCGCGTGATCGTTGATCCCGAACGCCTGCCCCAGGACCCCGGGGCGGTCATCGTCGCGCTCAGCGAGTCGCTCGGGCTCGAGCCCGACACCGTGGGCGCCAAGATCATGAGCCGCATGATCGTCAACGACCAGCGCCGCACGTCAGCCCCGACCGGAGAGCGACAGCCGCTGGACGACCTGATCCTCGCCGTGGAGCGCCGGCTCGGCATCGAGACCGCCCCGACCGAGCCGCCAAATCCAGAGCCAACGCAGACCGGTTCCGCGCTCGTGCGCTACGTCCCGATCGGGCGTGAGATGAACCTCGCCCAGGCCCAGGCGCTCGAGGCGTTGAACCTCCCGGGCGTCTGGCTCGAGCGCCGCCCGATGCGGGAGTACCCGGGCGGGCTCGCCGCGGCGTCGATCGTGGGCAAGGCCGGGCTGCGCGACGCGTCGCTCGATCAGATGGGCCTCATGGGCGCGGAGAAGCTGCTCGATGAACGCCTCCGCGAGTCCGACGGGCGCGCCCGCTACGTCCGCGACGCGTGGGGCCGCCCGCTCTGGGTCGAGCGCGGCGCCTGGAACGCGGGAAACTCGGGCGAGTCCGTCAGGCTCTCGCTCGATCTTGAACTGCAGCGCATCGCGATCGAAGAGCTGCAGCGAGGGGTCGAGGAGGCCGACGCCGCGGGCGGGCGCCTGGTCATGCTCAACCCCAACACGGGCGAGGTCCTGGCGATGGCCGACCTGCTCCGCGAGCTGCCCGACGCCGAGCCATTCCCCTGGCTGGAGAAGGACGAGACCACCGGCGAGTGGACCTCACCCCACGGCGAGCTCCCGCGCGACGAGCGCGACCGCCCCCGCTACATCACCTCGATCGAAGACCCGCGCCGAGCCATCCACCCCGCCCTCGGGCGCAACCGCTGCGTCGAGGACCTTTACGAGCCGGGCTCCACGTTCAAGCCCTTCGTCTGGTCCGCCGGCTGGGAGGCCGGGCTCATCGACGGCGAGGAGATCCTCGAGCACGAGTTTAACCTTTACAAAACCCTGTGCGGGCGCACGGTCGAGGACGTCACCTTCCGCAACCGCCTCACCTGGCACGACGTACTCAAGTTCTCGTCCAACATCGGCATGGCCAAGCTCTCCGAGCGCATGAGCGAGCAGCAGCTCCAGAGCGCCGTCGCACGGTTCGGGTTCGGGACCAGGACCGACCTGGGCCTGCCGGGCGAGTCCACGGGCATCGTCACCAGCGCCAAGAACTGGACGGTCTATTCCCAGACCTACGTCTCGATCGGGCATGAGATCGGCGTCACCCCGGTACAGATGGTCCGCGCGTTCAGCGCCTTCGCCCGCTCGGGCGAGCTTGCGGGCACGCTGCCCCGCCTGACGCTCGTCGCCGACGAGGGCGACGCCTCGCGCGCGGGCGTCATCGTCCGTGTGCTCCCGCCCGAGGTCGCGGTCATGGCCCGCTCGGGCATGCTGGGCGTCGCGGACCGCCTCGACGAGAAGCTCAAACGCAAGTACCCCGACGAGCCCGCGCCCCGCTACTCCATGTTCGGCAAGTCCGGCACCGCCCAGATCCCCTGCGCGCCCCCGCCCGGCAAGAAACGCCCGCGCGGCATCAGCGGCTACTACCAGAACCAGTACAACTCCAGCTTCATCGCCGCCGCGCCCGCGACCCACCCCGAGATCGTCGTCCTCGTCGTCATCGACGACCCGGGCCCGGCCCGCGTCCGCGTGCGCGAGCACTACGGCTCGTCCGTCGCCGGCCCCGTCGCCCGGCGCGTCACCGACCGGGCCCTGACCTACATGGGCGTGCCCTCGGACCGGATCGACGACGTCGCGATCAACGACTGACGGGCGAGCGACCCGCGATCACCGCGTTGCGGGCCCCGGACCGGGTGATGTCCCGGACGAACCGCTGGTACGCCGCGTCAAGCGCGTCGACCGCGTCCCCGTCCTGCGAACCGCCGAAGTAGGTCCGCAGCACACCCAGGTCCCGCCCCTTCGCAGAGCTGAGCGAACCCGCCGCCGCGTCGCGCAGCAACCGGGCCAGCGCCGGGGCGTGCCGCCCCTGCTCGCCCTCGCGCAGGAAGTGGATCAGCGCCCAGAGCTGGGCGTAGTACGTCAGGATCTCCGACGACCCGCGCCCGATCTGTCGCTGGGGGGTGGTGGTGAGCAGCTCCTGAAGCGTGAGCAGGCGCTGCCTGCTCACCGACTCGCGCAGGCGATCGAACCGCTCGGGGTTGGACCACGGCAGGAACACCGCCCGGTCAGGCTGCGCCGGATCCCAGCGGAAGCCTTCCATGTAGGTCGCCACGCCCTCGTCGAGCCACACGGGCATCGTGCCCGCGAACGTGGACTGCGCGTACTGGTGCCAGCCCTCGTGCGCCGCGATCAGCAGCGAGTCCCGCGGCCCGATGTCGAAGTACACCCCGCGCCCGCCCGCCGCGAACCCGCCCCGCACGATTCGCAGGTAGGGCCCGGCGCGCTCGCCCAGCAGGCGGCGCGTCAGCCGCTCCCACTGCGGGCGCGTGGGCATCATGTACGTCTCCATGGGCGACTGGGGCGCGGGCAGCGCCGCCAGATCGCTGCGGTAGTGCGTCAGCGCCGCGTCCAGAAACGCCGGCAGTCGCGCGATTGTCAGCGAGTCCGGGCTCGTCGTGTAGATCCGGAACGATCGCGTCGTGATCGCCCGCCCCCTGATCCCCTCGAACGTCCACGGCTCGACATGCAGCACCGCGTCCCTGGGCGGGATCACCCCGGTCTCCGCAACCCCCGGCGAGGGCGCCCGCGTCTGATCCGCAGCGCAGCCGAGCAGCCCGAACGCGAGACCCACCGCAAGCCCGATCCCGATCGCCCGCCTCATCCCAGCCCCTCGAGCGCGCTCTCGACTGTCGCGAGTTCATCCTGCAATCCGCTCAACTCGTCCCGAGTCTGCTGCACCAGGTGCGCCGGCGCCTTGTCGACATACCCGGGGTTCGACAGGCGACCCCGCATCCCGCCGATGGACTTGCTCAGCTCCTGCTTCCGCTTGGTCAGGCGTTCGCGCTCCGCGCCCGCGTCCACCGCGTCCGCCAGGTTTGACAGGCGAAGCTCGCTCGACTCGAACGTGAACACCGCCCCCTCGTCAGACGCGTCGGTCGTGATGCCATCGAGCCCCGCGAGCGTGCGCACCAGGTCCGAAACCGCGTTCAGTCGAGAGGCGAGCTCAGCCGGTGCGTGCAGCGTGACCTTCCGCTTGGGCTCCACCTTGTGCGCGGCCCGGGTCTCGTTGATCGTGCGCACCAGCGACCGCACCCACTCGAACTCGGTCTCCGCGTTCTCATCGCGGACTGTGGCGTCAACCTCGGGCCAACCCGACTGGCAGAGCGTCTCGTCGGACTTGGTCTGCGCGAACCCCACGCCCCCGATGCTCGCCATCGGCACGTCGCGCAGGCGTTCGTGCACCGCCTCGCTCACGAAGGGCGTGATCGGGTGCAGCAGGCGCAGGATGGTCTCCAGCGAAACACGCAGCGTCGCCCGCGTCCCCGCGTCGTCGGCGACCTGGGGCTTGATCGCCTCCAGGTACCAGTCGCAGAAATCCCGCCAGAGCAGGTCGTACATCGACTGGGCGTACGCCGAGAACTGATAGCTCGCAATCGCGTCGTTGATCTCGCGCACCGCAGATTTCAGTCGCGAGAGCATCCAGCGATCCGCCAGCGACAAGTCTGAGGGCTCAAACGTCCGCCCGGAGTCAGGCGGGTTCTTGTCCAGCATCGCCAGCGTGAAGCGGGCCGCGTTCCAGAGCTTGTTGCAGAAGTTCCGCCCCTCGTCGAACTTGGGCGAGGTGTTCGTGCCCGTCGCCTCGTCGTGGACCACGGGCATGCGCACGTCCTGCGTCTGCGTGGTCATCTTGGCCAGGGTGAACCGCATCGCGTCAGCGCCGTGCGACGCGATGATGTCGAACGGGTCCACCCCGTTGCCCAGCGACTTGGACATCTTGCGCCCCTCGCCGTCCTGGATCATCGCGTGGATGAAGACATCATCGAAGGGCAGTCGACCGCTGCCCGCGCCCACCCCGTCGTCCTGGCCCAGGAAGTAGCGGTTGAACATGACCATCCGCGAGACCCACAAGGTAATGATCTCGCGGGCCGTCGTAAGCACCGACGTCGTGTTGAACGCCTGGAGCAGATCCCGGGTGTCATCGGGCGCGTCGGGATCGAGCGAGCCGGCGGTC